>NZ_JAHWZY010000012.1:0-207260 GCF_041380215.1 Streptomyces pimonensis | reverse complement strand
ACCACCCGCAAGGAAGCACTGGCCAAGCTCACCGAGAAGATCGCCGCCAGCAACCGCGGCCTCCCCGTGCCCTCCGCGCAGGGCAGCCTCGCCTCGTACCTGACGTACTGGCTGGAGAACGTCGCCGTACACCACCTCCGCGAGAACACCCACACCCGCTACACCGCCTGCATCAACCGGTACCTCATCCCCGGCCTCGGCAAGAAGAAGCTCACCAAGCTCACCGCCAAGGACGTCCGCACCTGGCTCAACCAGCTCCGCACCACCTGCCAGTGCTGCTCCCGCAGCATCGACGCCAGGCGGGATGAGCCCCGTTGCTGCGCCAACGGAGCGTGCTGTTCCAAGGGGCTCTCTCCGCTGACGCTGGCCTACATCCACTCCGTGCTCAAGTCCGCCCTGGAGCACGCCGTGCGCGAGGAGGAGATTCCGCGCAACGTCGCCCGCAACGTCCGCACCGGCACACCCCGTAACCGCCGCTTCGAACCCCTCACCGCAGACGAAGCCCGCCAGCTCCTCACCGCCGTGCGCGGTCACCGACTGCACGCCCTGTTCGAACTCGCTCTCCACACCGGACTCCGCAAGGGCGAACTCCTCGGCCTGCACTGGGAAGACTTCGACCTCGACGCTGGTACTGCCGCCATCCGCCGTACCTTGCAGCGCACCAGCAGGGGCGGACTCACCACGCTGCCCACCAAGACCCGGGCCTCCGAACGCCGCATCGCCCTCCCCACCCGCTGCGTCCAGTCGCTGAAGCTCCACCACGAACAGCAGAAGCGCGAACGTGATGCCGCAGGCACCACGTGGCGTCAGAACGGGTACGTGTTCACCACGCCGCAGGGCCGTGCGATCGACCCGACCAACCTCACGCGTACCTTCACCATGCTCCTCCGCAAGGCCGGCCTCCGCCGCATTCGTTTCCACGACCTCCGGCACTCGACCGCCACATTGCTCCTGGAGCAGGGGGTTGAGCTGGTCGTGATCAAGGAACTTCTTGGCCACGCCCACATCGGCGTTACCGCCACCGTCTACGCCCATGTCCGGCTCCGCCTCCAACGCGACGCTATCGACATCCTCGGCCACGCCCTCCGTAGCCCCGCCGAGAGCGCAGGCCAGCCCGACGACGGTGACGACCCAATGCTCTGCGCAGCCCCCGTCCGCTGACGTTGCCGTCAACTACTGCCGTCAGACCGCGCTGAAGCCCCGCCAGGACGCACCTGACGGGGCTTCAAATTTGCACCTGCACGCGGGATCTATCGCCCCCAGGCGGACTCATGGAACCGCCGCACCTGAGAGGTGCTCGTCGACCACTCAGAGATACGGTTTCCATCCTCGTCGACCGACGATCGAGCCTCTACGTACCGCCACGGCTCCTGCGGGTTGAACTGTTCGTGGAGTTCGTCCAGGAAGATGATCGAGTTCTGCACGTAGACCTCTTCCCCGTCTCGATACATCGGCCAACAGGAGATGAAGTTACTGGCCGCCGGATCGGTGATTGAGGCGATGAGGCAGGAGGTCGAATTCTCGGCCTCTTCCAGCTTCGTCAGCGCACCATCCCAGCTTCGGCGGTAGTCATCCACCGTCCAGAAACTCAGGTCCATCAGGAACGTCTCCGTGAACTCGCCGACCCTGATCCTGCCGACTGCCTTGGAGGGAAGCGAACTCGTACCCTCTGAGGTCGGGTAATCCATCACCTCGATCACGAAGCCGTCATTCCTTGAGGTAGTTGAGATCTGGGTCATAGGTTCCGATCCGTTGTCCCTTGCGATTGAACATCTTCCAGCCACCCGACACGTTGTGCCCGTCAACATCAGGCGTGATGTAGTTCTTCCCATTAGAGAAGACCACCTGGCCGTGCGAATTGAACGGGGCCTTTTGTGCGGGAATTCTCGTTCTGTATCCCAGAGCCCCGGCCCGATCCCCTACGGTTCCCGCGTACAGCTCTCGGTTCTGCTGACTCCGTGCAGCCACCGAGTCCGGATGGTACGGATCACCCTTGAGTGCAGGGGAAGAGGTGTATCCCTCAGGAAGATCACAGTTGCTGTTGTGAACGAGTACAGGTGTCTCGCCCGCCAGCACATAGTACGTGTGGACGTCGCCGACGGTGAGGTTGTGGACCGTCGCGCCGGGAGCTGGTCCAGCGTTCGACCGTGGTGATCTGGACGTGGGCGCCGGCGCTGGTGCGGAGCCACTGGCCGGAGGTGAGGTCGGTGGCGTCGATCCGTGCGTCGAGTTCGGGGGCCAAAGGGGGCGTCGGTGGCGACAACCTTGTCGCCGGCCTTGACCCTCCCGATGGGCTTCGCCGTGCCGTCGGCCATGAGGACCTTGGTGCCGGAGACGAAGCTGTCGAGGGAACCGCCGTCTCCGCCGCTGGCTTTGCCGGAGTCACCGCCCGCCTCGGCGTGATTCGAGGCGGGCGCCTTCCATGCCGTCAGGCGATATCAGAGCTCTTCCGACCGCAGGTCCCAGGGAAGGCGGTCTCCTGCGGTCGCCTGCACGGCACGCAGCCTCTCCAGATCCTCCTCGATCAGCATGAGCGACTCGAACGCATAAGCTGCGCCGGCCTCCGAGTCACCCTGCATCACCTCGGCGTACAGCACCCACAGACCTTGCCGCGCCGCATCCACGCATTCCACGGCGATCGGGCCGTCACTGTCCACAGCGGGACCGAGAATGCGCAGGACCCAGCCGAGTGTCTCCCGCCTGGCCGGTTCGGACAGGGTTCCCGTCAAGGCGGCGTAGGCCACCGGGACGAACGCGGCTGAAACCGGCAGCAGAGCGTCGGCGGAAGTCATGAGGTGGTCGTGCAGCACCGTGGTGAACGCCTCACCACCACCGTGATTCTCGTCGAGGGAGAACAGGCTTCTGATTTTGCCGGGCAGGTGGGCTGCGTTCTCACCGCAACCGCACTCCATCCGCTCCCAGTCGACCTTCTGGAGTTCGACTTCGAAGAGATCCACTGTTCCTACCTTCCCCAAGGACCGCCCGGATCGGCGGTGATGCCGGGCACGAAGTTGTCGAGACTGGGGTAGTCCGCCTGGCAATTGACGCACACGGGTTTTATAACGGCCGACCAGTTCCGTTCGGAGTCGCGAACCAGGGTATAGGCATGGGTGAACACCACTTCGTCGGCGTTCCCGCCCAGGGCGAGCAGTGCGTTGCCTTCGGCACAGTAACCGCCACCGGAGGAGGCGAGGCACGTGTCTCCGGTACGCGTGTTGATGGCGCCGACGTAGGTGCGGCTCCTCGTTCGCGCGCTGGAAGCGAACAGAGCATATGCCGGGACGCGTTGTGAGACCTCGGCGAGACGGTCGTCCAAGTCCCAGTTCTGCGGTGCGCGGTCCACATCGATGTTCGGAGCCCGGTCGCCGGCGTCCCCTCGTGAACTGGGCACCTTGCCGGAGCCACCACTGCCGCTCGACCCTCCGTTGCTGCGGGAGGAGCCGCCGGAGTTGCCGCCCGGCTTGGCGGCGGCCTTGCCGCCGCCGGAGCCCTTGCTCACCGACGACACCTTCGGCGCCGCCTTGGCCTGGGCCTGCTTCTGGACGGGGTTGCCGGTCTTCTTCTGCTGGGCGGCCGCCCTGTCGGCGATTCTCTTGGCCTGCTCCGCCGCCTTCTTCTTGGCGCGTTGCGCGGCTTCCTTCTTCGCCTTCTCGATCGCCGCCTTCTTGGCCTTCAGCGCCGCCGCCTCGGCCGCCTTCGCGGCCTTCAGGACGGCCTCGGCCGCCTTCTTCGCCTTGCGGAAGGCCTGGATGGCGCTGATGGTGCGGTCGATGGCCTTGAGGACGCCCGGGATCTTGCCCGCCTTGAACCACGGGATCGCCCCGAGGACCATGCCGGCGCAGGACCACATGTCGCCGCCGAAGCAGGCCATGGCGTCGTTGATGCCGATGAAGTCCTTCAGCGTGCTCCACGCCGCGCCCAGGATCACCGAGCTCAGGGACTTGCCCATGGTGGACTGCGCCTGCGAGACCTGCGCCGCGGACAGACCCGCTCCGGCGAGGGCCGCGGCCCGCTCGGAGGCGGTCAGGGAGATGGCCAGACCCGTCGGGTCGGACATCGTCACCGGGTTGTTGTGCGCGTAGGCGTAGCCGTTGGACTGCAGCAGGTCGTTCAGGTCCAGTACCGGGTCGGCGGACAGGAAGCGTCCCACCACCGGGTCGTAGAGGCGCGCGCCCAGCGGCTGGTAGCCGGAGGAGTCGTCGCGCGTCGCCCCCAGGAAGCCGGTGTGGCTCTGGAAGTTGACGCCGACCGTGTCCGCGCCGCGCTGGTTGCCGAACGGGTCCTGCTTGCGGATGCGCACCGGCATGTCGCCGTTGAGGGCGACCTCCGCGTACGTGCTGCCCTGGTGGTCACCGGCGAGGGCGACCAGGGTCTCGGAGCCGTTGCCGTAGGCGTAGCGCATGACCGCGCCGCCGGGGGCCGAGTAGGTCCGCTGGGTGTTGACCAGGACGCCGCCCCGCTGGACGGTGACCTCGGTATCGCCCAGGTGCAGGGTGGCCTGCCTGCCCTTGACGGTCAGCAGCTGCGCGCCGTCGGGGCCGTAGACGTACCGGGTGTCGTTCTGCGCCGCCCACTGCTGCTCGGACTTGGCGGCGTCGCAGGCGGCGAGCACGACCGGGGTCGAGTTCGCCGAGCTGGCGTCCTTGACCGCCAGACACAGGCCCGAGGAGATGTGGGTGAGCTGGTTGGAGGTGTTCCGCTGCAGCTCCTGCCCCGCCGAGCCGTCGCACTTCTGCAGCTGGACCGCCGAGCCGGCGGCGTCGCCGGCCGGCTGCGCGCACCAGTCGTCGTAGATGGTCAGCGTGCCGCGGTCGGGGTCGGTCTGCGCGGTTCCGGGGGCGACGGAGAAGCGCCAGCTCTGCGCCGGTGACGTGTTGCAGGCGTACAGCTGGACCGGCTGACCGGCGGTCGTCAGGCCGCCCTTCAGGTCGAGGCACTTGTCGGCCAGGCCCACGTACGGGGTCCTGCCGCCGGCGCCCTGGCCCTTGATGCGGTCGATCCTGCCGTCGTAGGTCCAGGTCAGCTCCTGTTCGTCGCCGTTCTGGACGGAGGTGACGGACCTGGTCTCACCGGTCAGCTCGTACAGCCGCTCGGCCTCGGCCCTGACCTGCGCTCCGGCCGGGGTGGTGTAGGTCTTCGACACCTTGGTCAATGTGTGCGGCTGGGTGCCGTCGGCCTTGCCGTAGGAGTAGGTGGTCGCGGCGTCCTTGGCGCTGTCGCCGCCGAGGTCCTTCTCGGTCAGCCTGGTGCGGTTGCCGACCAGGTCGTACTCGTACTCCTGCCAGTAGCCGGTGTTGTCCTTGCCGGCCGCCACGTTCGGCGTGCCGTCGCCGCTGTCCGGGGCGGCGCAGGCGGTCTGGTCCCCGGAGGTCCAGGCCGTCTTCAGCTGGCCGAGCGGGTCGTAGGCGAAGCACTGCCGTTCGGCGATGCCGTCCGAGTGCTCGCGGATGGAGGTGACGTTGCCGGCCGGGTCGTAGGTGTACGACCGGTTGGAGACGAGGTGACCGCCGACGACGCTCTTGTCCCCGGTCTGCTCGCGGTAGACCGACTGTTCCTCGAGTTCGCCGCTGCCCTCGTCGTACGAGGCCTGCGTCCAGATCCGGTACGGCTGTGCGCCCAGGGTCGAGCGCAGCACCTGGCCGTAGGAGTCGTAGACCGTCTCGGCGCCGTACCAGTCCTTGCCGGAGACCGACAGGGGCTTGCCGTACTTGTTGTAGCGGACGACGAGCTTCTCGGCGTCGAAGCGGCCGGCCGCCGGGAGTGAGGCCTCCTTCAGCGCGCCGGTGTCGTTGTAGGTGTAGCCGTACGTGTAGGAGGTCTTGAGCCCCCAGGTGTCGGCCAGCGTCTGCGGCAGGGTCAGGGTGGTCGAGGTCGGCTGGTAGTCCTGGGTGTAGCCGTCGACCCGCTGGGTGTAGGCCGCGCCGTCGGTGTAGCGGGTGGCGGTGGCGGGCATGCCCTTGCCGCCGGGGGCCGAGTCGTAGCCGAAGCCGGCCAGCAGCTTGCCGGTGGGGCCGTCCAGGCGCTGTTCGGTCGGGCGCGACAGGGAGTCGTAGCCGTTCCAGACGGTGACGCCGCGGGCGTTCGTGGTGGTCAGCGGGCGGTCGCGGTGGTCGTACGTGGTCCGTGTGGTGCCCGTGTCCGGGTCGGTGGAGGTCACCTGCCGGCCGCGGTGGTCGTACGTCCACGTCCACGGGTGCGCCGTGTCGGCGGAGCTGGCCGCCTTCACGAGCCGGCCCTGGTTGTCGTAGGTGTACCGCGTCGAGGTGAAGCCGTCGGGCGCCGCCGGGTTGAACGTGTCCGTCCGGGTGGTGCGGCCGAGCGCGTCGGTGAAGACGCGGTACGACGACGCCCCGGCCGGGTGGATCACCTTCGACCAGTCCTGGCCGTACTCGTAGTGGGTGGCACGGTCCGGTACCGGCTTCGAGGCCGCTTCCTCGGTCTCGGGGTCCACGACCTTGAGGACCGGCATCTCCGTCACCACGCGGCCGAGGCCGTCGTAGGTGTACCGGGTGATGTTGGGCACGGCCGTGTCGGCGAGCGGGGTGAACAGCTCGCCCGGCTTCGCCTCGTGGGTGAGGTAGGCGTTGTTGGTCTGCCAGACCTCGCCCGAGCTGTTGTACAGCGTGTCGGTGATCAGGTGACCGCCGCCGTCGGCCTCCTCCTGCGTCTGCCGCTCGCGGCCGAGGCCGTCGTAGAGGACGACGGAGGTCTCCACGCGGTCGTTGTGGCCGCGGACGTGGGTGGTGACGAACGGGGGCTTGCGGTCCGGGTTCTCCGGGTCGTACGCCGGGATGGTGTAGACGGCCCGGAAGTCCGGGACGGACGAGCTCGACGGGGTGCGGCCCGGTCCCCACGCCTCGACGAGGCGGCCCAGCGGATCGTACGTCGCCTGGCTGACGTGGCCGTTGGCGTCCGTGGTTCTCAGGGCCGTCGAGCGGCCCGGCTCCAGCTCCTGCTTCTGCGTGTGGCCGGCGGAGTTGGTCTCGGTGACCGAGAAGACCTGGCCGGTGGACGGGGTGTAGGTGATCGTGCCGTGCTCGCCGTCCGGGTCGGTCTGCCTGACCACGCGGCCGACGGCGTCGAAGGCGCTGGTGCCGTCGTTCTGGAAGCCGGTGCCGGCACCGTTCAGCGACCAGGTCTGGGTGGCCAGGCCGCGGGTGGTGTCGGCGAGCGCGGTGCCGTAGCCGGCGCCGTCGTAGGCGGTGCGGGTGGCGCCGCTCAGCGTGGACAGGTCGGCGAAGTCGGCGTTCGCGCAGGTGGTGGGCGAGACCAGGGCCTGCTTGGTCAGGCCGATGAGGTTCTTGCCGGTGTGGTGCAGGTACTCCAGCTTCGTGCAGGACTCGTCGCCGGACCTGCCGGTGTCGCCGAGCGACTCCACCTGGGTGGGCAGGCCGTGCGTCGACTCGTAGGCCGTCTTCGTCCGGACGACGCGCTCGGTGCGGGTGTCGTCACCGGTGCCGGAGGACTTGGTGTAGGCGATCTCCTCGGGCTCCGTGACGCGCCAGGCGCGCAGCGGGCTCAGGCCGTCGTCGCGGTTCCGCCTGCCCAGCTCGGTGGCGGCCGGGACGGTGACGCTGCGGGAGAGCCATTCGGTGTCGGCGTCGGAGGCGCTGGTGTAGGTGAGTTCCTCGGCGATGCGGCCGGCGAACGGCTCCCGGTCCTTGGCGATCTCGGTGCCGGTGACGTCCTTCACCGGGACGTCGTCGCCCATGCCGCGGAAGTAGCGGGTGACGGCCTTGGACTTCTTGCTGCCGACGGTGGGCTCGTCCGTGCCGGTGATCACCGTGGTCTGCTCGAAGCCCGCGAACTGCGAGTAGGTGCGGGTGGACTTCTTGGTGAACTCCGACTCGGCGAGCCTCCAGCCGGCGTTCTTGTACTCGTAGCCGGTCCGGGTGCTGAACGCGCCGTCGACGTTGGGGAGTTCCTCGATGGAGTCCACGACGTACTTGTGGAACCAGTCGATGTCCTCGACCTCGGGGTCGGGGTTCCAGAACTGGGGGTAGCACAGGCGGGTGTTGGACTTCAGCGCGGCGGTGTCCGTCTTGCCGGGCAGTCCGGTGCCGGTGGCGCAGTCGCCCGCGGCCGGCTTGTAGGTGACGACGGTCTCGCCGCCGTACTCGTTGATGACGCGCGCGACGCGCAGCCGGGAGAAGCCGGGGCGCGGGTCGTCCGGCCGTATGACCCGGTTGGGCATGTCGTCCGCGTTGGACTCGAAGCGCACCGCGTTGAGGGTGACGCTGTCGTCGGTGGACCCCTTGCGGGCGTAGCCGGTCCGCTGGATGGACTCCAGCCACAGGGCGGTGTTGGGGCCGGTCTTCAGGACCGGGAAGCTCTGCTTGAGCGCGTACCGGTCCACCACCTGGCGGGCGTCGGTGTCGGTGCGCCGCTGGGCGGAGGTCTGGATCCGGGTCAGGCGCTTGCGGCTCCAGAACGTCGGTCCGGCGTTCCAGCACTTCTTGCCGGCCTCGCACCGCAGGTCGGCCGGGGTGTCGTACCAGATGCGGTACTTGCCCGGGTCCTTGTCGGCGAAGTTGGCGTCGGAGCAGGTGAGCGTCCCCTCGTCCAGGCAGCGTTCGGCGACCGTGAAGCTGACGCGGGCCGGGGCGGGCGCGGAGAAGATGCTGTCCTTGCGCTGTCCGTAGTCGATACGGCTCAGGTAGCCGCCGCGGTCGTAGACGACGGGGGCCTTGAAGTTGAAGTTGCGGGCGTAGTAGTTCTGTTCGTTCTTCCACCACAGGGACATGGCGTTGCCGTGGACGTCCTCGACGTAGTCGAGGTTCCAGCGCCAGCCCTGGGTGCACCAGGAGCCGGCCCAGTCACCGGACTTGTAGCAGTCCTCGCCCGGGTGGTTGCCGTACACCGGAACGGTGAGCACGGAGTCGGTGACCGGCTGGCCCTCGGTCCAGCCCGGGAGCCTGTGCCTGCCGAAGTGGTAGCGGGTGCCGTCACGGGTGGTGACGACCCAGTACTCGCCGTCCTTCGCTCCGTTGCCGCTCGTGGAGTCCTTGATCCGCTCGATCCTGGCGCCGTCGCCGTTGGCGGTGAGCCACTTGCCCTGGTCCTCGTCCCACACCAGCTCGGTGGTCGTGCCGCCGAGCGAGAGGGTGGCGTTGTCCGAGCCCCAGCACAGGTCCGCCGTGCGGTGCGTGGCGTTGTTCGCACCGGACTTCTTGGAGTCCTGGCGGCAGTTGGCGTAGGTGCGGGTGATGGAGCCGGGGTTGTAGTCCCAGCCGTCGCCGATCCACGAGGGCTGGTTGTTGGTGGCGGAGGTGCGCCCGTCGACGGACTGCGAGGAGTAGCTCAGCGAGATCTTCGGCATCAGGCCGCCCGCGGTCTCGGGGACCTGGACCGGGTAGCCGTAGGTGAAGGCCCCCGAGGAGGCGCCGGCCGACCAGGAACCGGCGGACAGCAGCGGCGTCGCCGTGAAGTCGCCGGCGGCCGAGGCGCCGGTGTCCATGGCCCCGATGACCTGTGGACCGGAGGCGTCGACCGCCTGGAGGGCGGCGGTGCGCACGGAGGCGGTACGGGCCGGGGCGCCGGACGGCGTCGGGGAGGTGCCGGCGTCCGCCGCGCCGCCGAGCAGGCCGGCGACCGGGACGGAGCCGGTCAGGATCTTGTGGGTGGTGACGTTCCTCGGAGCCTTCGCCTTGGTCGGCGCCTCCTTCGCCGGCACCACCTCCACCGTGCTGCGCAGGCGTTCGGCCTTGCCGTCCGCCTTGCCCGACATGGTCTGCACCCCGCCGTCGGCGGCGCAGTCACCGCTGTCGGGGGAGGTCAGGACGCATTCGGGCAGCAGTACCAGGCCGAAGCGGTCGGCGGCCTGGGGGCCGTAGAGGTCGGCGAAGGAGGTGGTGTCGACGGTGAGCGCGACCTGGGCGGCCGGGTCCGCCGTGTCCGGCGGGGTGACCTGCATGATGAGGCCGGAGACACCGGCGTCCTGGGACGCGGACGGAGCGGCCAGGTCGACCTTCCACTCACCGGCGAGCGCGGCCGGGTCGGTGCCCTCGGGCACACCGAGTGCGACGGGCAGACCGTTGGAGACCGGGACCGTGGTTCCGGCCGCGGAGTCCTGGGTCAGGGTCGCGGTGCCGCTGTTCTCGGTCCAGGGGGTGACGGCGGTCGGCTCGTACGGGTCGACGGGGATCTCGGGCGCGGTCGTCAGGTTCTTCTCGGCCTCTTCGTCCCCGTCGACCGGGGTGCTCTCCGGCAGGTCGGGAAGGTCGATCGACTCCTCGCGGCTCATACCGGGACCGGGAACCGCCCACGCCTCCGCGCTGAGGCTCGTGACCATCAGCGTCGAGGACAACAGAAGGACGGTCGCCGCACGGCCGTGCCGACGACGCCGTCGTTGTGACTCCGTCGAGGCCGGGCGTCCGCGCCACGGCCAGGACAGTGGACCTTGAGCACGCATGCGCGTCGACTCCCACCCAAGCGATACGAATGTGTCAGCACCCTCTGTCATGGGCCGCACACGTTTCAAGATCGACGCCTGATGGTTGCAGTGAACTCGTGTGACATCGACCACGGTTGATGTCGTGTCAGACGGTGTCTTCTCGCGACCTGCGGGTCATATGGCGAAGAATCGCACCCATCGGCGCGCAACAGGTGATCAAAAGCCGCACAGGCGACTTCCGCGGGAACGCCCCGTGCGACCATCGAAGGGACATCACGAACTCATAACTTCCTCCTGCATAGACGTTCCGTGCGGATCGTGTGATCGTTTGCGCGCCCATGCCCCGTGACCTGCGCTCCGGGGCTGTTCGTGCTGCCCCATCCGCCTGGTACACACGGGAGTGACCGCCGCCGTGCCCGCGCCGCCTCGTCTCCTCAGCCCTTTCGTGCGCACGCGCACCAGGCTGACCCTCGCCCTCGGTCTTGTCCTGGCCGCCCTGACCGCCGCCCTGCTGCCCTGGTGGCTCCCTGACGACACGCCGGCTCCCCGGGCGAACAGGGCGACCGACGCGAAGCCGGCGGCGACCGGCCCCCGCGACGAGGCCGCCGCCGCGGCCGAGGCCCGGCGCACCCGCAAACCGGTCCCCGTCGACACGGCGACCACCGCCACCTCGCGGACCTGGGCGCAGCCCGACGGGAGGATGCGCACCGAGATCACCGCGCTCCCCCGGCGGGCGAAGAACGCCGAGGGGGCGTGGGCGCCGATCGACAACCGGCTCCGGCGGACCGGCGGGGACGGCGACGGTCTGGACGTCCGCCCGGTCAACCCCGCGATGCCGGTGCGGTTCTCCAGCGGTACGCCCGGCGGGAAGGACCGAGCCGACCGCTCCTACGCGCGCCTCCCCCTGGCCGACGCGCCCGCCGCGAAGGACGCGGTGCTGGCCGAGATGGACATCGACGGGCACACCGTCGCCTACACCTGGCCGGGCGAACTGCCCGAACCGGTGCTCGACGGGCCCCGGGCGCTGTACCCGGAGGTGCTGCCGGGCGTCGACCTGCTGCTGGTCGCCCGTGAGGAGGGCGGCTTCGCACAGCTGCTGATCGTCAAGGACCGCGAGGCCGCGCGGAGCGAGGCGCTGGCCGGGATCTCGTACGGACTGCGTTCCGATACGGCCGTGTTCCGGTACGACGGGGCCGGCAGCCGGGTCACGGTCCTCGACCGGTCCGGCAAGGAGGTCGGCTCCGTCCCGACGCCCTTCGCCTGGGACTCCGGCGGCCGTGACCCCGAACGGCCCGGGGACGAGCCCCGCACCTCGGTCGCCACACCGGCCGACGTGCTGAAGCTGTCCGGCCTGAGCGGCATCGAACCGGGCGCGCGCCAGGCCTCGATGCCGATGCGCCTGGAGGGCGACGGGACCGAGGAGGCCCGGATCGACCTGGGACTGGGCGGATCCGGTCTGCTGACCGATGCGGACACCCGCTTCCCGGTGTTCGTCGACCCGACCCTCAACGGCCCCTGGCAGGCCTGGACCGTGGCGTACAAGCCGTACCCGAACAGCAGCTTCTGGAACGGCACCAACTTCAGCTCCGGCACCTCCGACGCCCGTGTCGGCCACGAGGACGACACGAACGGCACCGCCCGTTCCTTCTGGCGCATGAAGTACAGCAGCGGCCTGAAGGGCGCGGAGATCTCCTCCGCGACCTTCAAGGTGCTCAACAACCACTCCTGGTCGTGCACCAAGCGCGAGTTCCAGTTCTGGCTGACCGGGGCGATCTCCTCCGGGACGACGTGGAACAAGCAGCCGAGCTGGTCCACCAAGCTCGACCAGCAGTCGTTCGCGCACGGCTGGTCCTCCAGCTCCTGCCCCGACGACTACGAGTCGTTCGACGTGAAGGCCGCCGCGCAGAAGGGCGCGGACAGCGGCTGGTCGAACATCACCTTCGGCATGCGCGCCACCAGCGAGTCCGACACCCAGACCTGGCGCAAGTTCCGGGCGACCTCGGCGCAGCTGACCGTGGTCTACAACCGCAAGCCGTCCGAGCCCACCGCGGGCAAGTCCTCTCCCGGCGGCTCCTGTGTGCCCGGTCCGGGCGCCGGGGTGACCATCGGCAAGACCAGGATCACGCTGTCGGCGAACGCCAAGGACCCCGACGGCAACCTTCGTGAGCTGCAGTTCCGCTTCTGGAAGACCGGCGGGACCGTTCCGGCCGCCAGGATCGCCACACCGAACTCCACCGGCACCGCCAGCGTGGAGATCCCCACCGGCTTCCCGCTGGAGGACAAGACCACCTACTCGTGGGACGTGCGCGCCGTGGACACCGGCAACGCGGCCTCCACGTACTTCCCGCCGGGCACCGACCCCTGCCGGATCACCATCGACGCCACCGCCCCGCCGCAGCCCGAGATCGAGAGCGAGGACTTCCCCCGGGCCACCTCCGACGGCCGGACCTGGGCGAAGGTCGCGTTCGGCTCGCCCGGCTCCGTGACCCTCGCCTCCGCGGGCGCGACGAGGTTCCGGTACACGATCGAGGGCCTGAAGTGGCTCGAGGCGCCGGCCACCAGCGGCAGGGCGACCATCTCCCTGGAACCGGCACACGCGGGTCCCAACTGGCTGCTGGTGTACGCCTACGACACGTACGGCAACCAGAGCGTCCGTACGGACTACGCCTTCTACGTCCCGCCCCGGGACAGGGCCGACGCGCCCTGGGACACCGGCGGCGACGGCATCCCCGACCTGCTGATCGTCAACGCCTCCGGGAACCTGCAGAACTGCGTCGGCAGCGAGGGCGGCGAGTTGTACGGCTGCCTGAGCGCCGCCTACACCACGGACGAGCGGACCGGGGAGACGGAGCTGAACCCGGCAAGCCACTGGTTCGACCCGGCCACCGGCAAGGCCGCGCTGATCACCCACTACGCGGACGCCTACCCCGGCGACGGCACCACCGACCTGTTCGCCGTCACCCCCGACGGCAGGGCCTGGCTCTACCCGGGAGACGGCTACGGCAGCTTCGACGTCGGTGAGCGGATCGCCGTCCGGCTGCCCGCGAACGCCCCGGCCCCCTCGACCTGGACGCAGATCAAGGCGGTCGGCGACATCACCGGCGACCGGAATCCCGACCTGGTCCTGCGGGCCGGCACCGAGTTCTGGACGCTGTCCGGCTACACCGGCGGCGCCTTCCGGGAGGCCACGCTGATGAACGCCAACGCCTGGGCCCGGCGCGAGCTCGTCAACGTCGCCGACATCAACGGCGACAAGACGCCCGACCTGCTGTGGCGCAACCTGGACAACGGCGGCATGTACGTCCGGCACGGCAGGCCAGGGGCCGTCGACGGCAGCGTCGACCTGGTCTCGCTCAAGCAGGCCTCCGGCTCGCTCAACGGCGACGTGGCCTACGGCACCAGCTGGACCGAGGCCAACGTGCCGACGGCCATCGGCATCCCCGACGTCAGCGGTGACGGCATTCCCGACATCTGGGCGCGGCTGAGCTCCGACGGCGCGACGCGGATCTACAACCCGTCCAGGACCAACACGAACGCTCCCGTGAAGACCGTCCTCAGCGTGGACTGGAACGCGGTCAAGGCATTCGGCTGACGCCGGCGCGGCGGTGCTCCCACCGGGCCCCGGCCACCCCCTCACGGGGCGGCCGGGGCCCGGACGTGTGCGACGGGGTCCGTGGATCAGGGAGAATGGGCGGCATGAGTGTTCGTACCCAGTCATCCGAGCAGCCGGCCGACGCCGTCCACCGGGCCGGCTTCGCCTGCTTCGTGGGCCGCCCCAACGCGGGCAAGTCCACCCTCACGAACGCTCTGGTCGGGCAGAAGGTGGCGATCACCTCGAACCGGCCGCAGACCACCCGGCACACCGTGCGCGGGATCGTGCACCGCGACGACGCGCAGCTGATCCTGGTGGACACCCCCGGACTGCACAAGCCGCGCACCCTGCTGGGCGAGCGGCTGAACGACGTGGTCCGCACCACCTGGGCCGAAGTCGACGCGATCGGCTTCTGCATCCCCGCCGACCAGAAGATCGGCCCCGGCGACCGCTTCATCGCCAAGGAGCTGGCCGGGATCAAGAAGACCCCGAAGATCGCGATCGTCACCAAGACCGACCTGGTGGACGGCAAGGCGCTGGCCGAGCAGCTGATCGCCGTCGACCGGCTGGGCCAGGAGCTGGGCATCACCTGGGCCGAGATCATCCCGGTCTCGGCGACCGCGAACCAGCAGGTCGACCTGCTGGCCGACCTCCTCATCCCCCTGATGCCGCAGGGCCCCGCCCTCTACCCCGAGGGCGACCTCACCGACGAACCCGAGCAGGTCATGGTCGCGGAACTGATCCGCGAGGCCGCCCTGGAGGGCGTCCGCGACGAGCTCCCGCACTCCATCGCCGTGGTCGTCGAGGAGATGCTCCCGCGTGAGGACCGCCCCGCCGACAAGCCCCTCCTCGACATCCACGCCAACCTCTTCATCGAGCGTCCCAGCCAGAAGGGCATCGTCATCGGCCCCAAGGGCAAGCGCCTGAAGGACGTCGGCATCAAGTCCCGCAAGCAGATCGAGGCCCTGCTCGGGACACCCGTGTTCCTCGACCTCCACGTGAAGGTCGCCAAGGACTGGCAGCGGGACCCGAAGCAGCTGCGCCGTCTGGGTTTTTGACGGGGGCGGGTGTCGGGGCCGACTCCTGCGAGCGGGCCGGCGCGCTGCCGGGCGCGCCGGCCGCGTGGTGGCAGCCGCGCATGCCGGTGCGGCCCGATCACGCGCGCTGCTCGCGCAGCAGCTGCCTGAACCAGCCGTACGACGCCTCCGGGGTCCGCTCCGGCGTCTCGAAGCCGACGTGGACCAGCCCGAAGCGGCGGGCACAGCCCTCCGCCCACTCGAAGTCGTCCATCAGCGACCACACGAAGTAACCGCGCATGTCCACGCCCGCCTCCACCGCCCGGTGCAGCGCGCGGATACGGCCGTCGAGGCAGGCGATGCGGTCCTGGTCGTCCAGCCCTTCGTACGCGCAGCCGTTCTCGGTGACGACCACCGGCGGGAGGCGTTCGCCCTACCGGGCGCGGAAGGCGGTGAGGACCTCCGTCAGGGCCTCGGGGACCACCGGCCAGCCGGAGTCCGTCACCGGGTACCCCTCGATCCTCCGCACCGAGAAGGGGAGATCGGCCGGCATCCGGACACCGCCGAAACCGGTCTCCGTCTGGTGCGCCGAAGCCGACACGCCCCACAGGGAACCGGCCGGGAAACGGGGACCTGGTTCGTCGTCGCCATGGCCCGGATCATCCGTACCGACGGCGGGCGAGGTCAACGCCCCTGTGGGGCAGTCCGGTTACGCACCCTCCTTCAGCACCTTCCTGATCAGCTCCCGTTGTTCCTCCGTCAGCCGGGGGTCCGCGCAGTACACCGACCTGCCGTCCACCGTGATCCGGTAGCCGAAGCCGTCCGGCACCCCGGCCGGCGGTGTGCCCCGGCCGGCGGCCAGCACCCGCTCGGCCAGGGCGTGCCACTCGTGGGCGTCGGCACGGCCCGAGGTGTCCACCTCGGCCCGCCGCTCGATCCCCGCGAACCCGCCCGTGCGCCGCACCTGAATACGCATGGGTTCCTGTCTAGTACGGAACTACAGCGTCCGCACTCCCACCCGCTCCCAGGCCTTCGACACCGCCCGCAGCTCCTCGCCCTCCCCGTACCGGGCGTGCGCCGCCTTCACCGTCAGCGTCGCGAAGTCCGTGAACCGCGCGTCCTGCTCCAGCTCCCCGCCGGTCAGCACGTCGTACCAGACCTGTCCCGCCCGCTCCCAGGCGTGCCCGCCGAGGGCGGTGGCCGCGAGGTAGAAGGCGTGGTTCGGAATGCCCGAGTTGATGTGCACGCCGCCGTTGTCGCGGCCGGTGCGGACGTAGTCGTCCATCGTCGCGGGCTGCGGGTCCTTGCCGAGGACGTCGTCGTCGTACGCCGTGCCCGGCTCCTTCATGGAGCGCAGCGCCTTGCCCGTGACGCGCGGGGCGAGCAGCCCGGCCCCGATCAGCCAGTCGGCCTCCTCGGCGGTCTGGCCGAGCGTGTACTGCTTGATGAGCGCGCCGAAGACGTCCGACACCGACTCGTTGAGCGCGCCGGACTGGCCGAAGTAGTCCAGGTTCGCGGTGTACTGCGTGACGCCGTGGGCGAGTTCGTGGCCGATGACGTCGACGGGGATGGTGAAGTCGAGGAAGATCTCCCCGTCCCCGTCGCCGAACACCATCTGCTCGCCGTTCCAGAAGGCGTTGTTGTAGTCCTCGTCGTAGTGCACGGTCGCGTCCATCGGCAGCCCGTGGCCGTCGATCGAGTCGCGGGAGTACGCCTTCAGGAACAGCTCGAACGTGGCGCCGAGACCGGCGTAGGCACGGTTGACGGTGGCGTCCTGGCCGGGCGGGTCGCCCTCGCCGCGCGCCTTCGTCCCCGGCAGGTCGGTGCGGTGCCGGGCGTCGTACACGGTGCGCTGCGGCTTGCCGGACTCGGCCCCGGCGGGCGCGGCGACGGCCGGCGCGCCGACGACCGTGGTCAGGCGGCGCTGGGTGCGCTCGTAGGCGTCGCGCCGGAGGGTCCGGCGGGCGGGACCGTGGAGCACGGGGTCCTCGGCCTGCGCGAGCCGGTCGAGGACGTGTGGCGGGACGATGGTGCAGAAGACGGGCTCGAAGCCCCCGTTCCTGGTCATGTCCGGCACGATCGCACCACGTCACGACTTTGTCACTGACGGTGATATCGATTGAATGAAATGTCGGCAATCAGTCGTCATGGGAGTGGCGGTGTGTTATCAGTGCGGTCGGGCTGTGACCCACTGCGCAGTTCCCGCACCCCTTTCGGATGTCGTGTCCCGCATACTGATACACGCGGCCCACGTCCGGGAGAGCTCGGCTAGCATGCTCCGCATCATGCGTTTCGGGCTGCTTCTCCTTAGCTGCCGCGGTGAGGGTCTGCAGTAGAGGCCGACCCCCTCCCCGCGGAGTTCGGCGCTGCGCCGTCGGCCGTCCACCAGGACACACCGAGGAGCCCCCGCATCATGGCGAACCGCCAGCAGCCCAGTTCCATGCCGATCCACAAGTACGGCCGCTACGAGCAGGTCGACATCCCCGACCGCACCTGGCCGGACAAGCGGATCACCACCGCCCCCCGCTGGCTCTCCACCGACCTGCGCGACGGCAACCAGGCCCTGATCGACCCCATGTCGCCCGCCCGCAAGCGCGCCATGTTCGACCTGCTGGTCAAGATGGGCTACAAGGAGATCGAGGTCGGCTTCCCGGCCTCCGGCCAGACCGACTTCGACTTCGTGCGCTCGATCGTCGAGGACCCGGACGCCGTCCCGGACGACGTCACCATCTCCGTGCTGACCCAGGCCCGCGAGGACCTGATCGAGCGGACGGTGGAGTCCCTGAAGGGCGCCAGGCGCGCCACCGTCCACCTGTACAACGCCACCGCCCCGGTCTTCCGCCGCGTGGTCTTCCGCGGCTCCAGGGACGACATCAAGCAGATCGCCGTCGACGGCACCCGGCTGGTCATGGAGTACGCCGAGAAGCTGCTGGGCGACGAGACCGACTTCGGCTACCAGTACAGCCCCGAGATCTTCACCGACACCGAGCTGGACTTCGCGCTGGAGGTCTGCGAGGCGGTGATGGACACCTACCGGCCCGGTCCCGGCCGCGAGATCATCCTCAACCTGCCCGCCACGGTCGAGCGCTCCACCCCGTCCACGCACGCCGACCGCTTCGAGTGGATGCACCGCAACCTGTCCCGCCGCGAGTACGTCTGCCTGTCGGTCCACCCGCACAACGACCGCGGCACGGCGGTGGCGGCGGCCGAGCTGGCGCTGATGGCCGGCGCCGACCGCGTCGAGGGCTGCCTGTTCGGGCAGGGCGAGCGCACCGGCAACGTCGACCTGGTCACCCTGGGCATGAACCTGTTCTCCCAGGGCGTCGACCCGCAGATCGACTTCTCCGACATCGACGAGATCCGCCGCACCTGGGAGTACTGCAACCAGATGGAGGTCCACCCGCGCCACCCGTACGTGGGCGACCTGGTCTACACGTCCTTCTCCGGCTCCCACCAGGACGCCATCAAGAAGGGCTTCGACGCCATGGAGGCCGACGCGAGGGCCAGGGGCGTCGCCGTCGACGACGTCGAGTGGGCGGTCCCGTACCTGCCCATCGACCCCAAGGACGTCGGCCGCTCCTACGAGGCCGTCATCCGCGTCAACTCGCAGTCCGGCAAGGGCGGCATCGCGTACGTCCTGAAGAACGACCACAAGCTGGACCTGCCGCGCCGGATGCAGATCGAGTTCTCGAGGATCATCCAGGCGAAGACGGACGCCGAGGGCGGCGAGATCACGCCCGCCGCGATCTGGGACGTCTTCCAGGACGAGTACCTGCCCAACCCGGACAACCCCTGGGGCCGCATCCAGGTCGCCAAGGGCCAGACCACCACCGACCGCGACGGCGTGGACACCCTCACCGTCGAGGCCACGGTCGACGGCGAGCGGACCACCCTGACCGGTGCCGGCAACGGCCCGATCTCGGCGTTCTTCGACGCGCTGGGCGCCGTGGGCATCGACGTGCGGCTGCTGGACTACCAGGAGCACACGATGAGCGAGGGAGCCTCCGCGCAGGCCGCCTCCTACATCGAGTGCGCGATCGGTGACAAGGTGCTGTGGGGCATCGGAATCGACGCGAACACCACGCGGGCCTCGCTGAAGGCGGTCGTCTCGGCCGTCAACCGCGCAACGCGCTGACCAGCCGAATCGGCGCTTCGGGGCCCCGCTCGCCGGAGAACGGCGGGCGGGGCCCCGTCACATACCGGCCATCTCCACGTACGGGTCACGGAAAGGTCTCGTCCCGGGTGCTGACTCCGCCACATGGATGTGGCTAGCATCACGCAAGCGACGGCGATGATGCCGTGGCGGTTATGGAGGTGCGACGTGCTGCCAGGACGGGGATCCAACGGCCGTGCCGCCGGCGCCGGACTGTCGCGCCTGCTGGGCACCCGCACCGCGTGGACGGCCGTCGGCGACGGGGAGTTCTTCTGCCCCGGCTGCGGAGGCGACCGCAACTACCAGCGGCTGACCGGACACCGCCGCTTCGCCCTGCTCGGTGTGCCCGTGCTGCCGCGCGGCGGGACCGGGCCGGTCGTCGAATGCGCGGCCTGTCAGCGCCACTTCGGCACCGACGTCCTGGACCACCCCACCACCACCCGCTTCTCCGCGATGCTCCGCGACGCCGTCCACACCGTCGCCCTCGCCGTGCTGGCCGCCGGCGGCACCTGCTCCCGCGCCTCCCTGGAGACGGCCGCGGCCGGGGTGCGCGCCGCCGGCTTCGACGACTGCACGGAGGAGCAGCTGGCCGCGCTGGTCGAGGCGCTGGAGGCGGACACCGGCCGCTTCACCGGAGAGCCCTGCACGGCGGGCCTGGCGATCGAGCTGCACGAGGCGCTGGACCCGCTGGCCCCGCACCTCGCCGCACCGGGCCGTGAGTCGATCCTCCTGCAGGGCGCCCGCGTCGCCCTCGCCGACGGCCCCTACACCCCCGGCGAGCGCGACGCCCTGGCCACCGTGGGCGCGGCCCTCGCCATCTGCTCGGACGACGTGACCCGCCTGCTGGCGGCGGCACGCACGCCGTCCTGATGCGGCGGCGCCCCGGCCGCCCCGGGCGCGTCACAGCACGAGGCACATCACCTCGCGGTCCTCACCCGGACCGAAGTAGTCCCGGCGCAGTCCCCCCTCGGGCGGCTCCGGGCGGAAACCCAGGGAACGGTAGAGCAGGATCGCGGCGTCGTTGGCGGGCTCCACGGTCAGCCGGACCCGTTCGGTCCCGCAGCGGCGCAGACGCGCCAGGATCTCCACCATCAGCTCCCGGCCCAGCCCGTGTCGGCGCCGGTCCTCGGCCACGCACAGGCCGAGGATCCAGCTGTCCCGGCTGATCGCCGTGGTGGCCGCCAGCACGTAGCCGCGCAGCCGGCCGTCGCCGTCGTCGAGGACGAGCAGATGGCCTGAGCGACCGGCGTACAGGTCGTAGAGCTGGCGCAGCAGGAACGCCGGGTAGGAGACCTCCTGGAAGACCTCCTCGTCGAGCCGCTGCAGTTCGGGCAGATCGGACTCCCGTGCCGTCCGCAGCAGCGAGGGCCGTGATTCCGGCAGAGGTGTCGGCCGGGTGAGGCGCTCCTCGTGGTCCAGGGCGCGCTCAAGCGGTTCGGCGGTCATGCCACCCCCAGTCGGGACGTGAGACGTCAACACGGCAGCCGGGGCCGCCGTTCACACGAAGGGGGGAATGCGGACCCCGGTGGCGGCCGGTGACTGCTCCTGGCCAGAGTGGGCGTCCAATTCGCCGTGTGCAAGGGCGAGTTGGAGTGTGACGTCACTGTGCTGGCGTGCGCCTGATGTGCGCCCGGCCACGGAGGACTGGCGTGTTCCTGGCTGTCTCCGCACGTCGACCGGGCTTACGGTGCGAAGACCGGAGCCGCTTTTCCGTCCGCCGACGTCCACCGGGGACCCGTGCGCCGGGCCCACGGTCTTGTCCGCCACTGAATGGAACCTGGCAGGGTGATGATGGATCGCAACGCCGACGCGCCATGGTCGCAGTTCGATCCGGAGGTGTACGTCGACCTCAATTACCGCACCCCGCTCGAGGTCGACCTGTTGATCGTGCGACTCATGCGCGACTATTTCAGCCGCTGCTTCGAACAGGGCGTTCCGCCCGCGGTCCGCGGAGTCGACGTCGGCGCCGGCGCGAATCTCTATCCGGCCCTGTCCATGCTGCCCTGGTGCGAAAAGATCCTCCTTCTGGAATACGCGACTCCGAATGTCGAGTACCTGGAGACGCAGACGTCCGGCGGGGGGTACGACACCGCGTGGGACGCCTTCTGGGACGTGCTGAGCGAGGCCCCCGCCTACCGGGACGTCGAGCCGCGGAGCCGGTTCGGCGAGATCGTCCGGGTGGAACGCGCCAACCTGCTGGACCTCGACGGACAGCGGCGCTGGGACATCGGCACGATGTTCTTCGTCGCCGACTCGATGTCCGAGTGCCCCGACGAGTTCCGGCGGGGAGTGGAGTGCTTCATGGACGCGCTGAACGAGGGAGCGCCCTTCGCCGCGGCGTTCATGAAGGAATCGCTCGGATACCAGGTCGGCGCACACAGGTACCCCGCCTACCGGGTCAACGCGGACCGGATCCGGGAGAGCCTGGAACCCTTCACCGGCGAGCTGGAAATCCACGACATGGACCACATGGTGCGGCCGGGCCACGAGGGAATGATCCTCGCCCTGGGACGGCGGAATTCGGCGATTGCCACCCCGTAGGAACGGGGACCATGTCTGAACACAGGGCAACGGGATCTGTACGAGGGGTGCGGGGATGCAGATCAAGCCGCGACAGCACATGCTGGACATCTGGCGGGCCATGGCCCGCCATTCGTTCGACGACGGAAAGCTCGTCCGGGAGGACACCGACGGACTGAGCAGCGTCGCCGACGCCGAGCGGCTGCTCTGTCTGCTCTACCCCGCCACCGAGGTCCCCGCGTTCCGTCTCGACCAGCCGGACACCACCGAACGGGACGTGCTGCGCGCGCTGGAGGGGGTCGGCAGCCGGCTGGAGATCCCGCCCAACCTGATCGCCGCGCTCTCCCAGTTCATGCGCAGCCACACCGGCCCCGACGACAGCCCCACCTTCGCCGGCGGACACTACTTCAGGCCGGCCGAACCCCAGCAGAAACTCACCCACGAGCAGTACCGGCTCGGCGTGGTCGACTCCTACTCCATGTCCGTCACGCTCTGCCTCGCCACGCTCGGATTCCTCAAGGTCTACGAGCCCAGCACCACCCGCCCCGAGGTACGCAGGGCCATCGGCGAGCTGAGGGAGGCCACGAACACCCGGCTGACCGCCGCGATGATCAGCCTCCTGCGCTCCTTCACCGTCAACGTCTTCGACGCCGAGTCCGAACAGGGCAAGCGGCTCATCCAGGTCATCGGCCAGGACGGACAGTCCGACCGGGCCGTCCTGCAGCAGTTCTCCCGCCGGTTCCGCCCGCTGCGCGCCACGGTCATCGAAAGCCTCAGCCGCGGCATCCAGGTCGACGAGAGCATCCGCGACGAGAGCCAGCTCTTCGAGTGCGGCTGGGCCTGGGGCGTGGTCAAGGACGCGCCGACCATCACCGACCTGGACGTCCAGGTCCCCGGCCAGCCCGACGGCATCGCCGACCGGCTGCCCTACGTGTACTTCACCGTCATCGCCCTGGACGGCATCCAGGACCTGTTCTCCGACCGCACCCTCACCCTGGGTCTGCTCGACGCCGACCAGCAGAAACTCGCCGAGGCGTTACGCCTGCGCTGGGAACTCAGC
Source organism: Streptomyces pimonensis (assembly GCF_041380215.1). NCBI lineage: Bacteria > Bacillati > Actinomycetota > Actinomycetes > Kitasatosporales > Streptomycetaceae > Streptomyces > Streptomyces pimonensis. Next base: position 184,526 of record NZ_JAHWZY010000012.1, on the reverse strand, counting down.
CAGCAGTACTGGTCGGCCATCGCCCGGTTCGGCAGCGAGCGCTGGCCCCTGGAGGACCTGCCCTGGCAGACCACCGGACTGCGGCTGGAGTCGGAGTACTTCTCCCTGACCGTCGCGGCCATCCTCGTCCACGACCTGGTCCGCCGGAAGGCCACCGACGACGACCTCACCCGCACCGTCGCCATCATGGAGCGCCTGGCCGACCGCGGTCGCGTCACCAGCCGCATGACCAGGAACGATCCCGCCATCGAGCTGCACAACCCGGGCGTCACCATGCCACTCGCCGGCTCCGAGCGGTCCGGCGGACTGCTGCAGTGGCGGATGACCGACTTCTCGGCCCAGCTGCTCAAGCGGATCGTCCAGCTCGCGGAACTCTCCCGGAACATCGACGCGCAGGACCGGCTGCTCCGCCTGGGCGAGCAGACGTTCGAGCACCTGTGGAGCCGACGCATCGAGGACGGCGAGGGAGCCGGCCTCTGGGACCACGCACGCGCCGTCTACCCCGACGCACGCGTCAGCCGGCGCCTCTCCTGGAGCATCACCGAACGCGTCACCGAGTGCCTGGTCGCCGCCCGCAACCTCTACGAACAACAGCCCATCCGCAGCCCCGAACTGGCCGAGCTGGCCCGGGACCTGCTCAGCGAGGCCACCCACCTCTTCGGCAGGGAACAGCTGGAGGCCTCCACCAGCGCCGACGGAAGCCGGGGCCGGGCCATGCGGAGCATAGAAAGCCGCCTGGACCACGCCCGCAGCCTGGTCGACGACCGGCCCGCGACCGCGTTCGCCCTGGCCCTGCCCGTGCTCCGGGAACTGGACACCCTGGCCCAGGCCCGGAGCGCCGCCGCGCAGGAGGTGTGAGCCGTGCTCGTCTTCGCCGCCTCCGACAAAGGAGGCACCGGCCGCTCGGTGACCAGCGCCAACCTGGCCTACCAGCGCGCCCTCACCGGCGACCACGTGGCCTACGTCGACTTCGACTTCGGCTCGCCCACCGCCGCCGCCGTCTTCGACGTGCCCGGCGCGATGCGCGGCACCGAGGAACGCGGCCTGCACTCCTACCTGGAGGGCGCCGTCACCGAACCGGCCAGGATCGACGTCTGGCGGCAGACCGAGCACCCCCAGCTGCGCGCCCGGCCCAACCAGGCGGGCCGCCTGGTGCTGCTCCCCGGCGACGCCGGCGGCGGCGAGTTCGCCACCGGCGAGGACGCCCTGGAACGCTGCGTCGACCTCCTGCTGCGGCTGCACGGCGAGTTCGACCTGATCGTCGTCGACCTCAGCGCCGGCCGCAGCTACGCCGTCGACATGGTCCTCGCCGCGACCGCCCACCCCCGGATGCGCTACGTCCCCTTCCGCTGGCTGGTCTTCCACCGCTGGACCCGGCAGCACGTGATCGCCGCCGCCGGACTCGTCCACAAGGACCACGGCATCATCAGGGGCGGCGTCGCACGCGGCCACGACGAGGAGGCGCTGCAGGGAGCCGTCCGCTTCGTCCGGGCCGCTGTGCCCGATCCGGACTCGCCGCTGTGGTCCCAGGGCACGCCCGCCCAGGCCGCCTGGATGCAGTCCTGCGACGAGGCGCTGCGCCGGCTCGCCGCGGAACACCGCATCGGCGACAGCGTGGTGCTCGGCATCGTCCCCCTGGAACCCATCCTGCAGTGGCGCGAACAGCTCATCACCGAAGAGGACGTCCTCTCCACGCAGATCGCCAACAAGGAGACACTGGAGGCGCTGGAGGAGATCGCGCGGCGGCTCACCGACGACGACTGCTGGGGGCGGCCATGACGGAAGCGGTGTTCCGCGAGACGGCCGCCGAGCCACGCACCCAGGCGGTGCCCCTGTCCCACCTCTCCCTGGAGCTAGGCCACCTCTACATGGAGGACTTCGAGGCCGGCCCCGAACACCTGAGGCGGCACTTCGAGCAGGTGCGCCCCTGGGCTGAGGCGGCACGCGCCGCCGCGGCCGCCACCGCCGGCGGCAAACGCCCCCGGATCAGCACCTGCTTCCTCATCGACGACTACTTCACCCGCTTCTCCGCCCCGGCCGAGGTCGTCCCCGTGCTGCTGGAGGAAGCCGGCCGGGCCGGGCTCGTCGTCGACTACCTGGCCCGCGAGTCCGGCTGCGCCGTCGCCGGCAAGGTGCCGGTCGCCGAGGCCGTGGCCGGACGCATCGTCGAGGAACCACCGCCCGGCAGCTACGGACTGCGCCCGCCGGCCGCGCAGACCGGCTGGCTGGCCAACGGCGAGCGCAGCCCCGTCGCGCGCGCCCCGCAGGCCATGAAACCGGCCACCGCCTGGCAGCCGCCGAAGGAGACCGCCGCCCGCCGCCACTCCGTCTTCCTCGACGTCGAACTCTGGGACGAGGGCCCCGACGGACACCGCACCTGGTCCTGCCCCTTCCTCGCCGCGGTGTGGCAGCTCGCCCGCCTCGGACTGCTGCGCAACGAGGGCGAGGCCGTCCTCGTGCCCCAGCCGCACACCGGGACCGCCTTCCCCGACGACTGGGACGAACTGCCCCCGCTGCTCCGGCTCAACCCCCGGGCGGACCCGTTCGCCGCCTACCGGACCTGCTCGGTGATCCCCAGCCGGTTCCTGCCCGTTGAGCACGCCGTCCGCGTGATCCTCGACCAGATCGAGGTCGACCCCGGAGCGCTGGCCCAGGCCGCCGAGCGCTCCGCCCGCGAGCACGCGACCGTCCCCGACTCGGTGGCCGGCCGCATCTCCTACGTCTTCTGCGCGGGGCAGTGACATGGCGCCGGAGGGGACACCGCCACCCGTCGTGCTCGCCTGCGGCGAGGTCCGCACCTGCCTGCTGCCCGCCCTGCAGACCCTCGACGGCCGCTCCGCCGCCCAGCTCCTCGGACTGCGCGCCGACGAACGCGTCCTGCTCTCCGAACGCCCCAACGTCTACGGCCGCTCCCCGGACACCCTCACCGGCGTCGACTGCCCCCTGCCCAGCGCCAACGGCGCCAGGGTCCGCGCCGTCGGCACCGTCGCCGCCCGGGCCTCGCTCACCGAGGGGCGCGTCCTGCAGAGCTCCGCCCACTTCCGCGTCCCCGCCGCCGGCCCCGACCACCGACGCCCCTGGGGCCACTATCTGGTCCGGCCCGGAACGGTCGAGCCGTTCGGGAGACTGCCGCACGAGACGGTCGCCCAGGGCCTGCTGAACGGCGGGCGGCACGGCGAACTCGACGTCGGACTGATCGCCGACGGACTCCTCACCCGCCTGCTGCGCCACCCCCTGCTCGACCAGCGCCCGCCCCTGAAGTCCCGCCCCACCCGGCTGCGCTGGGTGGCCCTGTCCGCCGAACGCGACGAGGAGCCGTCGATGGAGCGGTTCACCCTCGCCGAGGACGAACTGCGCACCGTACGGCTCCGTGTCCCCCCGGGCACGCCCACCGGTGAGGTCGCCGGGCTCTGCGACGACCTCGCCCTGCACGACTGGCTGCTCACCACCCTCGTCCGCATCCTGGACGGCATCCGGCTGGGCGCCGCGGAACCGCCCGCCCGGCTGCGGCCCCGGTCCGGCGAGGACCGCCCTGCCGTCGTCACGGCGCTGCGGCCCGCCGTCGACCACCTGCTGCACCTGTGGATGCCACGGGCCCGCGTCGCGCGCGAACTCGCCCCCCTGTGGGAGGTGCTGGAGGACCGGCCCGGCTTCACCCGCCAGTGGCGGACCCTGGTGCAGCGCATCCGGGACCAGCTCGCCCTGCACGCGATCCCCCCGCCCCACCGGGAGGCCGAATCGCCCCCCTGACCGCGGGCCCGGCCCGCGCCACCCCGACGCACATCCCCGCACCCCGATCCGACGCGCATCCCAACGGGGGGAGAAGCGAGATGAGCACGGCACAGTCACCCCAGCCCGAGGACACGGCACCCCCGCCCGGCGCGGGGGGCGCGCCCGGAGGCGAAGGCGCCCCGGCGATCCCCGCCCCGGCCCGGCCGCCCGGCGCCCCGGACAGCACACCCGCACGCCCCCGGACGCAGTCGCCCGGCCGGGCCGAGTGGACGCGCAGACTCCTGACCGGCCTCACCGTCGGCCTCGTCGTCTGGGGCGTCGCCGCACTGCTGAGTCCGCAGGCCGGGGCGCTCCGGCAGCTCGCCGCCGCCGTCCTCTGCGCCGCCGCCACGGTGGCCGTCCCCCTCCTCCTCGTCCGGGGCCGGGGACCCGGCGAACAGGTCCTGCGGACCCGGAGCGTCCTCGCCGAGACCGCCGCCACCGTGCGGGAGGGGCTGGAGCGGCACGACGACGACCTGCGGACCGCCCTGGAGCGGCACGACGACCACCTGCGGACCGGTCTGGCCCGGCACACCGAGGACATCCGGCAACTCGTCGAGAACCGCCTCGCCCAGCAGGCCCCGCCTCCCGAGTCCTACCCGCCGCTCGACCGCGTCCGTACCGAAGGCGTACCGGAACTGGCCAAGCGGTTCGCCGAGGCCCTCTCGCCCGGACCGTCCATCCTCCACACGTTCGTCCGCCTGGAGATGCAGCGGGTGCTCGGGCACATGGCGGCGCTGACCAGCATGAGCGTGGAGTGCCACGGCGAGAACCACGACTGGATGCTCACCCTCACCCACGCCGCCGAGCGCTCCGTCGATGCCATCAGCACCTCCGTCGACCGCGAGTTCTGGAACAGCGAACCCGCCAGCCGCTACCTCGACGCCCAACGGGAGGCGATCGAGGAACACGGGGTGCCCGTACGACGGCTGTTCCTGCTGGCGAGCGCGCGCGAACTCGACGACCGGCTGCTGCGGCTGTGCGACGAGCAGCAGGCCCTGCACATCGAGGTCCGGGTGGCGGTGCTGCCCGAACTGCCGCCGCACCTCCAGCGGGGCACCACCGACGACTTCATCGTCTACGACGAGGAGGTCTCCTTCGAGATCGAGCAGGACCTGCGCGACGTCAACGTCAGGACCCGGCTCATCGCGCGCCGGGACCACGTCCAGGACCGGATGAAGCGCTTCCGGGAGCTGTGGGAGGCGGGCATGAGCGTCCGCGAACTGGAGGTGCGGGTCGACGACGAGGAGGACGGCACCTGGATGGTCGACCGGGCGTAGCCTGCGGGCGGTTGCTCCCGGAGGAGCAACCGCACCCCCGTGCCGCCCCCCGCAGTACCCCGCACCTCGATCCCACGTCCGACGCCCCGCGCCCCTTCCGCCGGGGGTCCGGGAACCGACCCAGACACCCGACCGGAGGGGAGCCCCGTCTCACGGGGGACACAAGGACACCAGTACGGCGACGACGCCTCGTGCTCTGGGCTGTGGCTGGCCGGGCTCGTGCTCGTCGGACCGCTGGCCGGCAAGTTCAGCGAGGTCCAGCAGAACCGGGCCGTCGACTACCTGCCCGACAGCGCCGACTCCACCCGGGTGGCCCGCATCCAGGACGGACTGCCCGGCGGTGAGTCCACCGACCTCGTGCTCGTCTACCACCGGGACGGCGGACTGAGCGCCGCCGACCGGGAGACCGTCGCCGCGCAGGTCGCCGAGGTCGAGCGCAGCCCGTCCGCGCCGGCCGCCGCAGGTCCCGAGTGCCTCTCCGACCGTGAGTGCGAGGTGCTCACGCTGGTCGCGCGCGGCCTGAACAACGCCGGGATCGCCGACTCGCTGGGCCTGAGCCCGCTCACCGCGAAGACCCACGTCAGCCGGACCATGGGCAAGCTCGGGGCACGGGACCGGACTCAACCGGCCATCGTGGCGTGCGAGTCGGGGCTGGTGGAGCCGGGGAGGGCATGAGGGCGCCACCGGCTCACAGCGTGTGATGCAGCCAGCGCTGAACAGTGCTGTTGACACTGCCGGACAGGGCGCTCAGGCTCTCGATGGCCTCACGGTCCTCGGGCCGGGGCGGAATACCGGCGGCGGTCAGGGCGGCGTGGAGCTCCAGCCGACGCCGGTCGCGCGGGTCGATGCCGATCCGGTCGGCCGGGCGCGGCGGGGCCAGCAGGTAGTCGCCCTCCAGCGTGAACGCGGTCGCGGTCATGTCGGTCTCCTCACTACGAGGTGTCGGTACTGCAGGACAGGAGGCCGACTACGGGAGTCCCGGTTGCGCACGGGGCGAAACGTCACGCCAACGGCGTCATCAGCAGTTCATCGTCCGGTCGGACGAACGGCGTTGCGGTGGGCGCCTGCCTTCACGCGGACCCGACGGTGCGGATGAACTCCGCCCGGGCCGCCGACCCGACGACCGGTCACTGAGCCGCCGTCCACCTTGCTGTCCCGGACGGGGACGACACCGGGGAGTCCGGCGGCGGCTTCGACGCAGTCCTCGCCGCCGTCGCCGCTGTACGTGCTCTTGCGCCGGCGGGCGCTGCTCAGGTCGAACTCGCGCATCGCCCGTGGCCCTCCGCAGCCGACTCGATCAGGGGCAGGGACGGCTCCGGCGACAGCACGGCGGTCCTGATCCTAAGACGCCCGGATTCGCTTCACCGGCGCCGGTTCGTCCAGCAGGCCTTCCGAGAACACTCCTCCCGTACGGACGGCTGTCGGCGCGTCCTCGAACTCCGTGAGCTTCGTCTGCCTGCCCACGGCCGGGTGCGCCCCTGTGGAGAACGGGAGCGCCCGGAGAGCAGCACCTTGCGCCGACGCGCCATGGCCGCGACGTGGTCCGGGTGGTGCGCCGTGATCGCCGGGCTGCCACGGGGACGCGCAGCACCGTCTCGTGCGGTACCCCCCATACACGGGCCGTGCAGCGTCCTTGAGGACCCGAGTCCGCTCCATGTGCCCCTTGAACGGTTCCTCGACGTACTCGGCGGCGGCGAACGGATTGCCCGCCAGGAACATCGCCTGCGCGTACTCCCGTGTGTGCGGCAGTCCGGGAACCACGGCCGACGTGTACTCGCAGATTCCCCTCGCCGGTCGCTCCGGTTCCACGGCGTGCGCAAAGTGCTTTGTACAGTTCCGGTCCTTGATGAGCTCGCGCCGCATCCGCTCGAAAATTCCGTCGGTTCGCAGCGCATCGTCAATCCGCTGCGCCACGTCCGGTTGCGGCTTGCGAATCGCCTGTTCGAACCGGCCGATGCGGCCGCCGGACACGCACACCCGCACCCAGTTCCACCTGCGTGAACCCCGCGCCCTCGGGCCGCCGCTCCGGTTCCGCGCCGAAGAACCCCCACGCCGCTCGACGCGAACCATTGGCCATGACCAACCCCCTCGTGAAGACCTGCACTTGTTGTGCACGGCCTCCTGCCGAGTGTAGGTGTGACACGGCATTCTGGAGGCGCGAAGAGTGAAATCGGAAAAGCGAGGGGATCACCGTGGAAGCACGACACTCGGCGCACTGCGTCGAAGAAGCGGAGGATGTGGTGAAGGAATTGCGGGCGGCACTCGAGAAGGCCGGAATTTCCCTGCCGTCACTGGGACTGGACCCGGTGAGTCTTGCGCGGGAGGCGCCCCGTCCGCTTGTCGAATTGGGGCGGTGCTCCGTGGAGACCGCGCGGCGGATCGCGGCGGCGGTGGTGCGGTGAAGCCGCCGGTCGGCGTGCATGTCGTGGACACCCGGACCGAGCGGATCGGCGTGGTCATGGGGCATGAGGGGCCCTACGTCCAGCTGAGGCCGTACGGCGGCGGCCGGGAGTGGGACGCCGACCCCGGTGCCGTACGGCGTGCCACGCCCGCCGAGCGGCTGCGCGCGGCGACGGCGTACGTCAACGCCCGGAGCCGGGGGGAGGTGCCATGAACGTGGGCGACAATGGATGCCATGAGTCTGTTCCGCGACGACGGCATCGTGCTGCGCACCCAGAAGCTGGGTGAGGCGGACCGGATCATCACACTGCTCACGCGCGGTCACGGTCGGGTACGCGCGGTGGCGAGGGGCGTGCGCCGGACGAAGTCGAAGTTCGGTGCGCGTCTCGAACCGTTCTCGCACGTGGACGTGCAGTTCTTCTCGAAGGGGAGCGAGCTGGTCGGCCGCGGTCTGCCCCTGTGCACGCAGAGCGAGACGATCGCGCCGTACGGGGGCGGGATCGTCACCGACTACGCGCGGTACACCGCGGGCACCGCCATGCTGGAGACGGCCGAGCGGTTCACCGACCACGAGGGCGAGCCGGCGGTGCAGCAGTACCTGTTGCTGGTCGGGGCCCTGCGGACACTCGCCCGGGGTGAGCACGCACCGCACCTCGTGCTCGACGCGTTCCTGCTGCGCTCCCTCGCGGTCAACGGGTACGCGCCCAGCTTCACCGACTGCGCCAAGTGCGGCATGCCCGGACCGAACCGGTTCTTCTCGGTCGCGTCCGGCGGCTCCGTCTGCGCCGACTGCCGGGTGCCCGGCAGCGTCGTACCCTCACCGCAGGCCCTGGGACTCCTCGGCGCGCTGCTTACGGGAGACTGGGAGACCGCGGACGCGTGCGAGGCGCGGTACGTCCGGGAGGGGAGCGGGCTGGTGTCCGCCTACCTGCACTGGCACCTGGAGCGCGGGCTGCGTTCGCTGAGGTACGTAGAGAAGTAGGCACGAGGAGACGAGAGACACATGGCCGTAAGCGGGTTCCTGGGGCGTCAGCGCCGGGAGTACAGGACGCCGGAACCGCACCCGTCCGGCGCGCGGCCTCCGAAGATCCCCGGGGAACTGGTCCCGAAGCATGTGGCGATCGTCATGGACGGCAACGGACGGTGGGCGAAGGAGCGGGGGCTGCCGCGCACCGAGGGGCACAAGGTCGGCGCCGAGCGGGTGCTGGACGTGCTCCAGGGCGGGATCGAGATGGGGGTCGGCGCGATCTCGCTGTACGCCTTCTCCACCGAGAACTGGAAGCGGTCGCCGGACGAGGTGCGCTTCCTGATGAACTTCAACCGGGACTTCATCCGCAGGACGCGCGACACGCTCGACGAGCTGGGTGTGCGGGTGCGGTGGGTCGGGCGGATGCCCAAGCTCTGGAAGTCGGTGGCCAAGGAGCTGCAGGTCGCCCAGGAGCAGACGAAGGACAACGACCGGCTGACGCTGTACTTCTGCATGAACTACGGCGGGCGGGCGGAGATCGCGGACGCGGCGCAGGCGCTGGCGGAGGACGTGCGGGCCGGGCGGCTCGACCCGTCGAAGGTCAACGAGAAGACCCTCCAGAGGTACATGTACTACCCGGACATGCCGGACGTGGACCTGTTCCTGCGGCCGAGCGGTGAGCAGCGGACGTCGAACTACCTGCTGTGGCAGAGCGCGTACGCCGAGATGGTCTTCCAGGACGTCCTGTGGCCGGACTTCGACCGGCGTGACCTGTGGCGGGCGTGCCTGGAGTTCGCCTCCCGGGACCGGCGGTTCGGCGGGGCGATCCCGAACGAGGAACTGCTGGCCATGGAGGGCGAGCAGGCGTAGCCGGCGTTGCGATCGCGGCTCATCGCCGAAGGACGGGGGAGAGCCGCGACGGAACAGGGCGTGGGGCCGGACGAGGACACCGCCGAGCCGGAGCCCGTGCGGCTCCGGGGGGACACTGCGGACGCCGTGCGGCTGGTGGTCCGCAGGCGCGGTGGCGCCGCGCGACTGCCGCGCCACCCCGTCCTCCTCGCCTGCGTCGTGCCGGCGGGGTCGTGCTCGGCGCCCTGAACGGCGAGCCGGTGGGCGTGGCGGGGGTGTGGGCCGCCACGGTGTGGGCGGTGGCGGTGTTCCCGGGCCCGGCCTTTCGGCCGGCCGTCTGCTCGAGGCGAACAGGCATCACGGCTCGCTGCGGATCACCGTCGCTCCGAGGGCGTGCGCACGGTCGACGAGTACGGCGATCCGCGCACGGGCCGGTCGGACTTTGGCAGTCACGCGGAGTCCGACCGGGCCTTTGTGCCGAGCAGCCCCGGCCGTGCGGCAACTGCGCGATGGTGTGCCGGTGAAGCAGGGGGGCGTGGAGCGGGTGCGGGGGCTGCTCGACCGGCGGCCGCCCCGCGTGTGACGGTTGCCTGCGGGGCCGGGCGGGGGCGTGCCGTCCGGTGTTCGCGGGGTGTTGCCGCGCCCCGTTCGTGCCGTCCGGTGTTCGCGGGGTGTTGCCGCGCCCCCGCCCGCCCCGCCCGCGCCGCCCGGTCGCGTCAGGCCGCCGCGCAGTCCGCGCAGGTGCCGAAGATCTCGACGGTGTGGGCCACGTTGACGTAGCCGTGTTCCGCCGCGATGGCCTCGGCCCACTTCTCCACCGCGGGGCCCTCCACCTCCACCGCCTTGCCGCAGTTGCGGCAGACCAAGTGGTGGTGGTGGTCGCCGGTGGAGCAGCGACGGTAGACGGACTCGCCGTCGGCGGTGCGCAGGACGTCGACCTCGCCGGCGTCGGCGAGGGACTGGAGCGTGCGGTAGACCGTGGTGAGTCCGACCGAGTCGCCCTTGTGCTTGAGCATGTCGTGGAGTTCCTGTGCGCTGCGGAACTCGTCGACCTCCTGGAGGCAAGCCGCCACAGCGGCACGTTGCCGGGTGGAACGGCCCTTCACGGGCGGTCCTGCGGTCGTCACCGGATTGCCTCCTCACATCTGGCCTCTGCCCGGGCCATTGTGCCAGTCCGGGCGCAGGGCGGTCAGGCGCCGACCTCGTCGGCGGCCTCGCGGCCGGCCGGAACGGCGCATTCGGCGGGGTCGCCGCCGGGTTGCGCGGCGGCCAGCGCCCGGGCGCGGCGGCGGGCCAGCGGGGCGGCCAGCGCGGTCAGCACGATGAACGCGGCGATGGTCAGCAGCACGATCGTCGCGCCGGGCGGCACGTCCTGGTAGTACGAGGTGACCGTGCCGCCGATGGTCACGCTCACGCCGATCGCGACGGCGATGGCGAAGGTCGCGGCGAAACTGCGGGTGAGCTGCTGGGCCGCCGCGACGGGCACCACCATGAGCGCGCTCACCAGCAGCAGGCCGACCACGCGCATCGCGACGGAGACCGTGACCGCGGCCGTGACCGCCGTGAGCAGGTTGAGGAACCGCACCGGCAGGCCCGTCACACGGGCGAACTCCTCGTCCTGGCTGACCGCGAACAGCTGCCGGCGCAGACCGACGGTGATCAGGACGACGAACGCGGCCAGCAGGCAGATCGCGGTGACGTCGGACTCGGAGACCGTGGACAGGGAGCCGAAGAGGAACGAGGAGAGGTTCGTGGTGGAGCCGCCGGGGGCGAGGTTGATGAACATGACGCCGCCGGCCATACCGCCGTAGAAGAGCATCGCGAGGGCGATGTCGCCGCGGGCCTTGGCGTACCAGCGGACCAGTTCCATGAAGACGGCGCCGAGGACGGAGACGAGCGTCGCCATCCAGATCGGGGACCAGCTGAGCAGGAAGCCGAGGCCGACGCCGGTCATGGCCACATGGCCGATGCCGTCGCCCATGAGGGCCTGGCGGCGCTGGACCAGGTAGATGCCGACGGCGGGGGCGGTGATGCCGACCAGGACGGCGGCGAGCAGCGCCCGCTGCATGAAGGCGTAGTCGAGGATCTCCATCAGCTCAGCAGTCCCGTGCGGATCGGTCCGGCGCCCGCGGGCGCGTGCGGATGGACGTGGTCGTGGCCGGGCAGCGCGTGCTGGCCGACGGCCTTGGGGGGCGGGCCGTCGTGCAGGACGCAGCCGTCACGCAGGACGACCGCCCGGTCGATCAGGGGTTCCAACGGGCCCAGTTCGTGCAGGACGAGGAGGACCGTGGCGCCCCGGGCCACCTGGCCCTTCAGGGTCGCGGCGAGGACCTCCTGGCTGGCCAGGTCGACGCCCGCCATCGGCTCGTCCATGATCAGCAGTTCGGGCGCGGCGGCGAGGGCGCGGGCGATCAGGACCCGCTGGTGCTGGCCGCCGGAGAGGGCGTCGACGGAGTCCTTGGCGCGGTCCGCCATGCCGACGAGGTCCAGGGCGCGGCGTACGGCCTCGTGGTCGGCCTTGCGGAAGAGGCCGAAGCGGGTGCGGGCCAGGCGGCCCGAGGAGACGACCTCGGTGACCGTGGCGGGCACACCGCCGGCGGCGGTGGTGCGCTGCGGGACGTAGCCCACACGCGCCCAGTCGCGGAACCGGTGCCGCGGGGCGCCGAACAGCTCGATCTCCCCGGCACTGACCGGTACCTGGCCGATGACGCTGCGCACGGCCGTCGACTTGCCGGAGCCGTTGGCGCCGAGCAGGGCGACGACCTCACCGCGGCGCACGGTGAGGTCGATGCCGCGCAGGACGGGGCGCGAGCCCAGCTCGGCACGGACGCCGTGCAGGGAGATGACGGGCTCGGTCATGCCGTCCTCCGGTGGTACGTCGGTCACTTGGCGCCCAGAGCCGTCCGGAGGGCCTTGAGGTTGGCCTCCATGACCTGGAAGTAGTCGTCGCCGCGGGAGGCGTCGGTGATGCCCTCGAGCGGGTCGAGGACGTCCGTCTTGAGCCCGGTGTCGCCGGCGAGGGTCTTGGCCGTCTTGTCGCTGACGAGCGTCTCGTAGAAGACGGTGGTGACGCCGTCGGCCTTCGCCGTCTCCTGGAGTTCCTTCACGCGTGCCCCGCTGGGCTCGGACTCGGGGTCCAGGCCGCTGATGGCCTCCTCGGTCAGGCCGTAGCGCTCGGCGAGGTAGCCGAAGGCGGAGTGCGTGGTGATGAAGACGCTGTTCTTCCTGTCCGCGAGGCCGGTCTCGAACTTCTTGTCGAGGTCGTTCAGCCTGCCGACCAGGACCTCGGTGTTCTTCTTGTAGTCGGCGGCATGGTCCGGGTCGGCCTTCTCGAAGGCCTTGCCGACGCCCTCGGCCACCTCGGCGTACTTGACCGGGTCGAGCCAGACGTGGGGGTCCTTGCCGCCCTCGTGCTCGTGCTCGTGGGCGTGCTCCTCCTCGGCGTGCTCGTGGGCGTGCTCCTCCTCGGCGTGCTCCTCCTCGTGCCCGCCGGCCTCGGTGCCGTGCTCCTCCAGGGTCGTCAGGGTCGCCGCGTCGATCTTCGTGGCGATCGGGGACTGGCCGATGGCCTCGTCGACGGAGGGCTGGAGGCCCTTGAGGTAGAGCGCCGCGTCGGACTCCTCGAGCTGCGCGGTCTGCCTGGCGCTGATCTCCAGGTCGTGCGGCTCCTGGCCGGGCTCGGTGAGACTGGTGACGTTGACGTGCTCGCCGCCGATCTGCTCGGCGAGGAAGGCCATCGGGTAGAACGAGGCGACGACGTCGAACTTGTCGGTGTCGCCCGCGGCGGCACTGTCCGAGGAGCAGGCGGTCAGGGTGCCGAGACCGAGGGCGGTGGCAGCGGCCAGCGCGGCCGTGGATATGTGGTGTCGTCGTACGTTCATGACACTCATTTTCAACAAATGTGGAAACCGTTGTCAACAAAGCACGTGAGGACGTTGTGCGGGGCACCGAATTGGTCGCGGGGCAGGCCGCGCCGGTAGCCTGAGGACTTCGCTGGAAGCAATCTCGCTTCGTCGCCCGTCGTCGTAATGAAGAGAGCACCGTGGCCGCCGACAAGATCGACAGCATCGTCAGCCTGAGCAAGCGCCGTGGCTTCGTATTCCCCTGCAGTGAGATCTACGGCGGCCAGCGTGCCGCCTGGGACTACGGACCGCTGGGTGTCGAGCTCAAGGAGAACCTGAAGCGCCAGTGGTGGCGTTACATGGTGACGTCGCGCGAGGACGTGGTCGGCATCGACTCGTCCGTGATCCTGGCCCCCGAGGTGTGGGTGGCCTCCGGTCACGTCGCCACCTTCACGGACCCGCTGACCGAGTGCACCTCCTGCCACAAGCGGTTCCGCGCGGACCACCTGGAGGAGGCGTACGAGGAGAAGAAGGGCCACGCCCCGGAGAACGGCCTCACCGACCTCAACTGCCCCAACTGCGGCAACAAGGGCACCTTCACCGAGCCCAAGCAGTTCTCGGGCCTGCTCTCCACCCACCTCGGCCCCACGCAGGACTCCGGCTCCATCGCCTACCTGCGCCCCGAGACCGCCCAGGGCATCTTCACCAACTTCGCCCAGGTGCAGACCGCTTCGCGTCGCAAGCCGCCGTTCGGTATCGCCCAGATGGGCAAGTCCTTCCGCAACGAGATCACGCCGGGCAACTTCATCTTCCGCACCCGCGAGTTCGAGCAGATGGAGATGGAGTTCTTCGTCAAGCCGGGCGAGGACGAGAAGTGGCAGGAGTACTGGATGGAGCAGCGCTGGAACTGGTACACCGGTCTCGGCCTGCGCGAGGAGAACATGCGGTGGTACGAGCACCCGAAGGAGAAGCTCTCCCACTACTCCAAGCGCACCGCTGACATCGAGTACCGCTTCCAGTTCGGCGGCAGCGAGTGGGGCGAGCTGGAGGGCGTCGCCAACCGTACCGACTACGACCTCGGCGCCCACTCCAAGGCCTCCGGCCAGGACCTGGCCTACTACGACCAGGAGGCCCAGGAGCGCTGGACGCCGTACGTCATCGAGCCGGCGGCCGGTGTCGGCCGGGCGATGCTCGCCTTCCTGCTCGACGCCTACGTCGAGGACGAGGCGCCCAACGCCAAGGGCAAGATGGAGAAGCGGACCGTGCTGCGGCTCGACCACCGCCTCGCCCCGGTGAAGGTGGCCGTCCTCCCGCTCTCCCGCAACGCCGAGCTGTCGCCGAAGGCCAAGGGCCTCGCGCAGTCGCTGCGGCAGAACTGGAACATCGAGTTCGACGACGCCGGCGCCATCGGCCGCCGCTACCGCCGCCAGGACGAGATCGGTACGCCGTTCTGCGTCACCGTCGACTTCGACACGCTGGACGACAACGCGGTGACCGTGCGCGAGCGCGACACCATGAAGCAGGAGCGCGTCTCGCTCGACCAGATCGAGGGGTACCTGGCGGCCCGTCTGATCGGCGCCTAGTCGCTTCACGGGCTCTGCCGGGGCCCCCGGTGCCGGACCGCTCAGTGGTCCGGCACCGGGGGCCCCGCGCTCGGCACCCGTCGGTTCGACGGGTCCACCGTCGCCTGGTGCGCCCGGGTCAGGTGCTCCTGTGCCTTGAGCCACGGCAGGAACCGGGCGCCGGTGCGCCAACCGCAGGTGGCACACCGGATCGTCCGCTGCAGGCCGGTGCGCCGGATGTGGACGACGTACTCGCGGCCGTGCAGGTCCCAGCGGCTGACCTTGCTCGTGTCGATCTGCGGCATGACTCCTCCGGAGGCCGGGTCGGTGGTCGCCGTTCTTCTGCCCCCCGCTCCCGCGGGCAGTCGTGCCGCCGGGGCGGCGCGGGGGGAGTGACGGCGCCCCGCAGGCGCCGGGGGGCCGCGCGGCCCCCCGGCCGGCAAGCACACCGGGCCCCGGAAGGCGCCGTCGACCGCTCAGATGCCCACGCCCGCGCTCCGGCTCATCTCCGTCGACTCCAGGCGTTCCGCCGTACGTTCGGCGGTCCCGCGGGCCCAGCGGCCCGACGTCAGCGCGCCCACGGCCAGCACCGCGAGGCCGCACCCCGCGAGGATCCACCAGCCCGGCCGCGCCGCCGTCACGAACGCCTCCGCGTACGACGACGATCCCACCCCCGCCGCCAGCACCGCGCCGACCACCGCCACCCCCAGCGCCTGGCCCAGCTGCCGGCTGGTGGACGCGACCGCCGAGGCCACCCCCGCCTGGGCGGTCGGCATGCCGGAGACGGCCGTGTTCGTGATCGGGGCGTTGACGAAGCCGAAGCCGACGCCGAACAGGACGTAGCCGAGGAAGAGGGTCGTGTCCGACGTCCCGGCCTCGAAGAGGGCGAAGAGGAGCCCGCTCACCGTCATCGCGGTCCCCGCGATCAGCAGCGGCGGACGCGGACCCCGGCTGCCGACCAGGCGGCCGGAGAGCGGGGCGCACAGGAAGGTCGGGACGGCCATCGGGAGCATCCACAGCCCCGCGTCCAGGGCGCTCAGACCCCGCACGTTCTGCAGGTACAGCGTGGACAGGAACAGGAAGCCGCCGAGTGAGGCGAACGCGCTCACGGCTGTCACCGTGGCTCCGCTGAACGGAGCGGAGCGGAAGAAGCGCAGGTCGATGAGGGGTTCGCGGCGGCGGGACTCGTAGCGCAGGAGGGTGAGCAGGGCGATCAGCGCGGTGCCGGCGAAGGGGGCGGTCACCGGGAGGGAGGCGTGCGGGGCCTCGATGATCGCGTACGTCAGGGAGCCGAACAGGACGATCACCAGGAGCTGGCCGACCGGGTCGGGGCGGCGGGCCTTCGGGGCGCGGGACTCAGGGACGAAGCGCCAGGTGAGCAGCAGCGCGGCCAGACCCACCGGCAGGTTGATCCAGAAGATGGAGCGCCAGCCGACCGACTCCACCAGCAGCCCGCCGACCAGCGGACCGGCGGCCATCGAGATACCGACGACCGCGCCCCACACGCCGATCGCGCGGGCCCGCTCGCGGGGGTCGGTGAAGGTGTTGGTGATGATCGACATGGCGACCGGGTTGAGCATCGAGCCGCCGACCGCCTGCACCATCCGGAACACGACCAGCCAGGACAGGTCCGGGGCCAGGGAGCACAGCACCGAGCCGAGGGTGAAGACCACCAGGCCCGCCATGAACACCCGTCTGCGGCCGATCCGGTCGGCCGTGGAGCCCGCGACCATCAACAGGCAGGCCAGGACCAGCGTGTACGCGTCGATGGTCCACTGAAGCCCCGAGGTGCTCGCGTGGAAATCCCTCTGCAGGGCGGGCAGGGCGACGTTGAGGACCGTGTTGTCCAGGCTCACGATCAGCAGGCTCATGCAGCAGATCGAGAGCACCAGCATGCGTCGGCCGTGGCTGAGCTCGGGCATGGGGGCCATCGTACGCGCATTTAAATAGTGCGGTTAACTAATGACCAGTACACGGTCTTCCCGCGCCGACGTACCGGGCGTCCCTCGGAGTGCGGGACAATGGGGGAATGTCCACGCCCACTCCCACCCCGAACGCGGCCCCGAACACGACCCTGCGCATCGGCCCGCACGCGGTTCTGCCGCCCGTCGTGCTCGCTCCCATGGCCGGGATCACCAACGCGCCCTTCCGCACCCTGTGCCGGGAGTTCAGCGGCGGCAAGGGCCTGTTCGTCAGCGAGATGATCACCACCCGGGCGCTGGTCGAACGCAACGACAAGACCATGCAGCTGATCAGGTTCGACGCGAGCGAGAAGCCGCGCTCCATCCAGCTGTACGGCGTCGACCCGGCGACCGTCGGCAAGGCCGTCCGCATGATCGCGGAGGAGGGCCTCGCCGACCACATCGACCTCAACTTCGGCTGCCCGGTCCCCAAGGTGACCCGCAAGGGCGGCGGCTCGGCCCTCCCGTACAAGCGGAACCTGCTGCGCTCCATCCTGCGCGAGGCGGTCGACGGGGCCGGGGACCTGCCGGTGACGATGAAGATGCGCAAGGGCATCGACGACGACCACCTGACCTACCTGGACGCCGGCCGGATCGCGGTGGAGGAGGGCGTGACCGCCGTCGCGCTGCACGGCCGCACCGCCGCCCAGCACTACGGCGGCACCGCCGACTGGGACGCCATCGCCCGGCTGAAGGAGCACGTCCCGGAGATCCCGGTGCTCGGCAACGGCGACATCTGGTCGGCCCAGGACGCGCTGCGGATGGTGCGCGAGACCGGTTGCGACGGGGTGGTCGTGGGCCGTGGCTGCCTGGGTCGGCCGTGGCTGTTCGCGGACCTGGTCGCGGCCTTCGAGGGGCGGACGGACGCCTATGTGCGGCCCACCCTGCGCGAGGTCGCCGACGTCATGGTCCGGCACGCCACGCTGCTGGGGGAGTGGATCGGCGACGAGTCGCGCGGGGTGATCGACTTCCGCAAGCACGTCGCCTGGTACCTGAAGGGCTTCGCGGTCGGCTCCGAGATGCGCAAGCGGCTCGCGGTCACCTCCTCGCTGGAGGAGCTGCGGGCCGGGCTCGACGAGCTGGACCTCGACCAGTCCTGGCCGGCCGGCGCCGACGGGCCCCGCGGCCGTACGTCCGGCAACAACCGGGTGGTGCTGCCGGACGGCTGGCTGAAGGACCCGTACGACTGCGCGGGCGTCGCCGAGGAGGCGGAACTGGACACCTCCGGGGGCTGATCGGCCCCCGGTGGGGTGCGGGTCCGGTGAGGACGATCTCCGACATCAGCGGCCGGCCGCGCTCCAGGCGCCGGAGGGCCTCCGGGTGCACAGGTCCGGCATGGTCGGCCGGCCGAGCTTCGGCCCCCGGCGGCCGAGGGCGCCGTGGGCCTTGTCCGGGCCGTACCACTCCAGGGCCGGGGAGCGGGGCGCCGGGGTGGTCCGCATGGTGAAATCCGACGCGCTGTGGCAGCGTGATTCTCGCCACCCTTGATAAGGGTATCGCTCAGATGAGCGGATCATGGGTGGCTGCACTTCTCAAAGGGTGGCACTCGGTGCCACTTCTTGATCGTTCATCGAGCGAAATCAGACGTGGCGATTGTTGCTCATGTGAGCGATCGCGGAGTGGTGGAGAGGGGGTGTGCGTTCAAGAAGTGAAAACATTCGGCCATCGCGGATTGCCGCGCCATGACTTTCGATCCGCTGGCGGATGGGTGGTTACAGGCGCATGATGCATAAGTGGACGTACCCAGAAGCCTTTGATCTGGGTACATTCCTCGACGTCAGGGCAGCCACCGCGTCCTCGAGGAGTCGAGACCCGTGTCGGAAAACAGAGATCCCCATGTGACGAAGTTCGTCTACGACTTCACCGAGGGCAACAAGGACCTGAAGGACCTGCTCGGCGGCAAGGGCGCCAACCTCGCCGAGATGACCAACCTGGGCCTTCCCGTCCCGCCCGGCTTCACCATCACCACCGAGGCCTGCAGGACCTACCTCGACAGCGGCGAGGAACCGGCGGCACTGCGTGACGAGGTGAGTGCGCACCTCGACGCCCTCGAAACGACCATGGGCAAGAAGCTCGGTCAGGCCGACGACCCCCTCCTCGTGTCGGTCCGTTCCGGAGCCAAGTTCTCCATGCCGGGCATGATGGACACCGTCCTCAACATCGGCCTCTCCGACAAGTCCGTGCAGGGCCTCGCCCGGCAGGCCGGCGACGAGCGGTTCGCGTGGGACTCCTACCGGCGCCTCATCCAGATGTTCGGCAAGACCGTCCTCGGCGTCGACGGCGAGCTGTTCGAGGACGCGCTGGAGGCGGCGAAGGCGGCCAAGAAGGTCACCGTCGACACCGAGCTGGAGGCCGCCGACCTCGAGAAGCTCGTCACCAAGTTCAAGAAGATCGTCAGGACCGAGGCGGGCCGGGACTTCCCGCAGGACCCGCGCGAGCAGATGGACCTCGCCGTCAAGGCCGTCTTCGACTCCTGGAACGGCGACCGCGCCAAGCTCTACCGCCGCCAGGAACGCATCCCGCACGACCTCGGTACGGCCGTCAACGTCTGCTCCATGGTCTTCGGCAACCTCGGCCCCGACTCCGGCACGGGTGTCGCGTTCACGCGGGACCCCGCCAGCGGCC
The DNA here is from genome assembly GCF_041380215.1 of Streptomyces pimonensis. Lineage (NCBI taxonomy): Bacteria > Bacillati > Actinomycetota > Actinomycetes > Kitasatosporales > Streptomycetaceae > Streptomyces > Streptomyces pimonensis. Next base: position 165,269 of record NZ_JAHWZY010000012.1, on the reverse strand, counting down.
AGCAGGGCGTCTACGGCGACTACCTGCAGAACGCGCAGGGCGAGGACGTGGTCGCGGGCATCCGCAACACCGTGCCCCTCGCGGAGCTGGAGTCGATCGACAAGAAGTCGTACGACCAGCTCATGCAGATCATGGAGACCCTGGAGAACCACTACAAGGACCTCTGCGACATCGAGTTCACCATCGAGCGCGGCCAGCTGTGGATGCTCCAGACCCGCGTCGGCAAGCGCACCGCGGGCGCCGCCTTCCGCATCGCCACGCAGCTGGTGGACCAGGGGCTGATCGACGAGGCCGAGGCGCTGACCCGCGTCAACGGCGCCCAGCTCGCCCAGCTGATGTTCCCGCGCTTCGACGACGAGTACGCCCGCGGCGGGGAAGGGGTCGAGCAGGTCGGACGCGGCATCGCCGCCTCCCCGGGCGCGGCGGTCGGCAAGGCGGTCTTCGACTCGTACACCGCCGTGAAGTGGTCCCGCTCCGGCGAGAAGGTCATCCTGATCCGCCGCGAGACCAACCCCGACGACCTGGACGGCATGATCGCCGCCGAGGGCATCCTCACCTCGCGCGGGGGCAAGACCTCCCACGCGGCCGTGGTGGCGCGCGGCATGGGCAAGACCTGTGTCTGCGGCGCCGAGGAGCTGGAGGTCGACACCAAGCGCCGCCGGATGACCGTGCCCGGCGGGCACGTGGTCGAGGAGGGCGACGTCGTCTCCATCGACGGCTCGTCCGGCAAGGTCTACCTGGGCGAGGTCCCGGTCGTCCCCTCCCCGGTCGTCGAGTACTTCGAGGGCCGGATGCACCCGGGCGCCGACGACGCCGACGAACTGGTCGAGGCCGTGCACCGGATGATGGCCTTCGCCGACCGCAAGCGCCGGCTGCGGGTGCGCGCCAACGCCGACAACGCCGAGGACGCGCTGCGCGCCCGCCGCTTCGGCGCCCAGGGCATCGGCCTGTGCCGCACCGAGCACATGTTCCTCGGCGACCGCCGCGAGCTGGTCGAACGCCTGATCCTGGCCGACACCGAGGTCGAGCGCGAGGAGTCCCTCAAGGCCCTGCTGCCGCTCCAGAAGCGGGACTTCGTGGAGCTCTTCGAGGCGATGGACGGCCTGCCGGTCACCATCCGCCTGCTCGACCCGCCGCTGCACGAGTTCCTGCCCGACATCACCGAGCTGTCGGTCCGCGTCGCGCTCGCCGAGTCCCGGCAGGAGCCGCACGAGAACGAACTGCGCCTGCTCCAGGCCGTGCACCGGCTGCACGAGCAGAACCCGATGCTGGGTCTGCGCGGCGTCCGTCTCGGCCTCGTCATCCCTGGCCTGTTCACCATGCAGGTGCGGGCCATCGCGGAGGCGGCGGCCGAGCGCCGGGCGGCCAAGTGCGACCCCCGCGCGGAGATCATGATCCCGCTGGTCGGCACGGTCCAGGAGCTGGAGATCGTCCGCGAGGAGGCCGACCGGGTCATCGCCGAGGTCGAGCGGACCACCGGCACCAGGCTGAAGCTCGCCATCGGCACGATGATCGAACTGCCGCGCGCCGCGCTGACCGCCGGCCAGATCGCCGAGGCGGCGGAGTTCTTCTCCTTCGGCACCAACGACCTCACCCAGACGGTGTGGGGCTTCTCCCGGGACGACGTGGAGGCCTCGTTCTTCACGGCCTACCTGGAGAAGGGCATCTTCGGGGTGTCGCCGTTCGAGACGATCGACAAGGACGGCGTGGGCTCGCTGGTCGCCGCCGCCGCGAAGGCCGGCCGCGCCACCCGCCCCGACCTGAAGCTCGGCGTCTGCGGCGAGCACGGCGGCGACCCGGAGTCGGTCCACTTCTTCCACGAGGCCGGCCTGGACTACGTCTCCTGCTCCCCGTTCCGCATCCCGGTCGCCCGCCTGGAAGCCGGCCGCGCGGCCGTCACCTCCCTGGGCAGCGACCACCGCTGAACCCCGGAGCCGTTGCCTGTCACCCGACCACCCTCACCGATCGGCGACGGCTCCGGACCGTGAAAGGGGAGGGCGGCACCCCGTGCGGGGGGTGCCGCCCTCCCGCGTGTGCAGGGTCCGGTCCCGGAACGCACGGACCGCCACGGCGGGGGACGACAGTGCCACTCGGCATACGCGGGAGCACCGTCAGGCCGCTGAGCGGCATGGGCGGATACGCCGTGCCCCCCGGCGGTCGGTGCGGCGGACGGCCGGGGTGGCGCTGTCCGGCGGGCGGCTCGGCGGTCTGATCGGCGGCCTCGTGGCGTGGACCCTCATGGCGGCCCTCGCCGGGGGGCACGGGCATGCGCGCCGCCGGTGGGGGAGGACCGGCTCCCTGCTGCTGTCCCTGTAGGGGGAACCGGTCCTCGCGCGGGACGACGTCAGCCGGCGTCGCCGCGGCGCCTGCGGGCCGCGATCATCACGCCGCCGCCCAGAAGGACGACGGCGGCACCGCCGGCCGCGATGTACGGGGTGGCGTCGCTGCCACCGGTCTCGGCGAGGTCGGTGCCGCCGCCCTGCTCCCCGCTGCCGGAGCCGGTGCTCTCCGTGCTCCCGGCCTCGGTGCCGTCACCCGCCTCGCCCTCGCCCTCCTCGTGGGGCGTGAAGCCCGCCGGCGGGTTGTCGCAGCCGATGCCGTCGCCGTCGCGGTCCAAGTGCTTGCCGTAGTGGTCGCTGGTCGCGGGGATGTCGGCGTGTCCGTTCGCGTACGCCTCGGAACAGTTGTCGAACGGGGTGTTGCCGCCGTGCGCCTCGGCGGTGGCCGGTACGGCGGCCAGGGCGAGCGCGGCGAGGACCGCGGCGGCGGAGGTACGGAACGGGTTCATGGTGAAGATTCCCTCGGATCGGGCGATTGCGTGCGCTTGGTACGAGGGTGACGAAGTTACCGGCAGGGCCCGCGGGGCGCAGGGCATGCGGGAAGCCGTGACGCGAACGTGACGTGACCGGAGAGCAGCTCTCCGCTACCGGCACCCCTCGGGGGCAGCAGGAGGGGCGGCACCCGTACGGGGCGCCGCCCCTCCTCCTCGGCTCCGCGGGCTTCCGGCCGCGGCCGGTGCCGTCACCGCCTCCGTTACGACCGGAAGGGCCCCCGCACCTCGTAGGTGATCCCGCCCGACGACCTCCCGCTCGTGCCGCGCTGGCTGGAGAAGTACAGGCGGGTGCCGTCCGGGGAGAAGGCCGGGCCGGTGATCTCGGAGCCCGACTGGCCGCCGATGCGGAGGAACGGGGCCACCACGTCGTCGGGGGTGATGACGCAGATCTCCATGGTGCCGCCGTCCTCGGCCACGAACAGGTCGCCGGAGGCGGAGCCGGTGACGTTGTCGACGCCCGTCAGGGGAGCGCCGCCGCCCGACACCAGCGAGTCGTCGTAGGCGAGTTCGATGGTCTGGGCGGCCGCGTCGTACTGCCAGACGCGGTTGTCGCCCTTCGTGGTGAACCAGCAGGTGTCGTTCGCGTAGTAGCAGCCCTCGCCGCCGTTGAAGCGCTTGGCGCCGGAGACCTGGTTGCGGGTGGCGGTGGCGCCGGACGGGTCCGGGACCCGCGCCCAGCGCACCGGGCCGCTGGTGCCGTTGCCCGCGACCAGCACCTCCAGGGTGCCCGACGACAGGTCGCCCCAGGTGGTGGGCCGGAACCGGTAGAAACAGCCGTCCGAGACGTCCTCCGTCAGGTACACGACCTTGCGCACCGGGTCGGCCGCCGCCGCCTCGTGCTTGAAGCGGCCCATCGCGTCACGGCGGACGGCCGCCTTCACGCCCCACGGGTCGGTCTCGTAGACGTACCCGCGGTCCACCTCCTCGCAGGACAGCCAGGTGTTCCACGGGGTCTTCCCGCCCGCGCAGTTCTGCCGGGTGCCGGACAGGACGCGGTACGCGCCCGTGATGGCGCCGGTGGCCGAGAACTTCAGCGCGCTCGCCCCGCCGGAGGGGTTGATCTCCGAGTTGGAGACGTAGATCCAGCCCGCCCCGTCCGCGTAGCAGGCGCCGCCGTCGGGGGCGTTGTGCCAGGTGTAGGAGGTTCCGGTGACCGTCCGGCCGGAACGGGCGACGATCCGGCTGGTGAACCCGGCGGGCAGGCTGATGCCGTTGGCGTCCGCCCTCCCGAGCGGACCGTACGGGCCGCTGCCGGGCTGGGCGGGCGCGGCGTACGCCGCGCCGCGCCACAGGGTCCCGCCGAGGACGGAGGAGGTGCCTCCGACGGCGGCCGCACGAAGGAAGGTACGACGTTCCACTGTCGCTCCAAGAGGTGCCGTGACCGTCCCGCCACCGGTCGGCGGCGGGGGCGTGCGGTCAGCGAACCTAGGGGAGTGGCATGGACGCTTCATGACCGGAGGCGTACCGGCGGGTGACCATCCCCCACGGGGGAGACGGATCACGGAGCGGCAAGGGCCTACAGGGGCACCGCCACCGCCGTGAACGTCGTCTCCGGGGTCTGTGGGCTGGTGAAGCGGGCGTTGACCAGGTAGAGGCGGTCGCGGAAGCGGGCGGCGGTGGCGGGGACGTCGAAGCGGGGATCGGTGATGGCGCGACGCAGGGTCGCCTTCGTGGCGCGGGCGTCCAGGCCGAGGACGGTGACCGTGTTCGAGCGGTTCTGCACGACGTACAGGGTGCGGCCGACGCGGACCAGACCGTCGCCGTTGACCACGTCGTCCGCTCCGGAGAGGGCGATGCGGGTGGCGTGACCGGTGCGGAGGCTCACGCGGTACAGCTCGCCCGGCGTGCTCTTGACCACGATCACGTCACGCCCGTCGGGGGTGCTCACGATGCCGTTGGCGTTGTTGACGTCCGGCAGCTGCTCCCAGTCGCCGGTGAGCGGGAGCGCGCGGACGCTGCCGCCCCGGCCGCGCGGGACGCCGTACAGGACCGCGTCGCGCGAGTCGGTGAACCAGGCGCGGTCCCGGAGGAGGACGACATCGTTGACGAAGTGGCCGGTGGGCGCGGTGAGTTCGTATGTCGTCCGCAGCTCGCCGGTGCGGGCGTCGACGGTGCGCGCGGTGCCGCCACCGCCGCCGGAGACGTACAGCAGGCCGTCGTCGCCCAGCTTGAGACCGATGGCCGCGAGGCCGGGGGCGCCCTCGTGGAGGACCTCGCCCTCTCCGGTGCGCAGGTCGGTGCGGTAGATCGCGCCGTCGGCGCGGGAGCCCAGGTAGGCGTACGGCGCGCCGCCGATGGCGATGCCCTCGGGCAGCCAGCCGTCCGGCAGCGGGAACTCGGTCGGCCAGGGGGGCCGGTGGCCGGCGGCCCGCGCCGGGCCGGCGCCGGCGCCGGCCGCCACCGCCAGTGCGGAGGCGGCGGCGCCGCCGAGCAGGGCGCGCCGGGAAGGTCGGGGGTGCGTGCGGGTCATGGTCCGGGCCTCCGTGACGGATGGGGTGGGGCCTGAAACGGGTGGGGCGCAACCGATACAACCCCATGCCCCGGCCCGCCGGGCGGAACGACCCGAACTCGACAGGAGTCCGACAGGTGCCCCACCGGATCAGGCCGCTTTCACCTCGTACGCCCTCACCCGTACCGTCTCGTCGTCCAGGCACTGGCCCGTCTCCAGGTCGAAGCGCTGCTTCAGGAGCGGGGAGGCGACGAAGGGGCGGCCCTGGTGGGTGCCGGTCAGGCCGCGGGAGAGGACCGCCGCGCCGGTGAAGGGGTCGCGGTTGTCGATGGCGTACAGGCGGCCGGCACGGTCGGCGAAGAGGGCGGCCTGACGGCCGTCGGGGAGGAGGACGGCCACCCCGCGGCCCGGGAGCAGCGCGCTCGGGTCGCAGGCCGTGAACCAGTCGCCGGCGAGGCGGATCCGGACCTTCAGATCGGTGGTCTCGAGTGCCAGGGTCATCGCGTGACGCTTCCTTCCAGGATCTCGTCGGCGGGTCGCAGGCCGATGCTCAGCAGCGGCAGGTCGGGCTTCATCTGGTCGCGCTCGGGGACGAAGGCGACCACCGGGTCGGGGGTGTCGGGGGCGTTCACGAAGGACACGAAGCGGGCCAGCTTCTCCGGGTCGTTGATGGTCTCGGCCCACTCGTCGCGGTAGTGCGCGACGTGGACGGCCATCAGCGCCTCCAGCTCGTCGCAGATGCCGAGCGAGTCGTGGACGACGACGTCCCGTACGTGGTCCAGGCCGCCGGGGATGCGGTCCAGCCACACGCTGGTGCGCTCCAGGCGGTCGGCGGTGCGGATGTAGAACATCAGGAAACGGTCGATCAGGAGGATCAGTTCGGCGTCCGAGAGGTCCTGCGCGAGCAGGTCGGCGTGGCGCGGGGTGGCGCCGCCGTTGCCGCCGACGTACAGGTTCCAGCCGTTCGCCGTGGCGATGACGCCGAAGTCCTTCGACCGGGCCTCGGCGCACTCGCGCTGGCAGCCGGAGACCGCGGACTTGAGCTTGTGGGGGGAGCGCAGGCCCCGGTAGCGCAGCTCCAGGTCGATCGCCATGCGGACGGAGTCCTGGACGCCGTAGCGGCACCAGGTCTGTCCGACGCAGGACTTCACCGTGCGCAGCGACTTGCCGTAGGCGTGGCCGGACTCGAAGCCGGCGTCGACCAGACGGGCCCAGATGACGGGCAGCTGCTCCACCCGCGCGCCGAACATGTCGATGCGCTGGCCGCCGGTGATCTTCGTGTAGAGACCGAAGTCGCGGGCGATCTCGCCGATCACGATCAGTTTCTCCGGGGCGATCTCACCACCGGGGATGCGGGGCACGACCGAGTACGAGCCGTTCTTCTGCAGGTTGGCCAGGAAGTGGTCGTTGGTGTCCTGCAGGGCCGCCTGCTCGCCGTCCAGGACGTGGTTGCCGGCGCCGATCGTCGGGGCGAGGGAGGCGATGATCGAGCCGACCGTCGGCTTGCAGACCTCGCAGCCGTCGCCGCCCCGGGCGGCCCGGCGCCCGTGCCGGTCGAGCAGGTCCCGGTAGGAGGTGACGCGCAGGGCGAGGACGATCTCGTACAGCTCCTCGCGGGTCTGGGAGAAGCAGGCGCACAGGCCCTTGTCGACCTCGACGCCGCTCGCCTCCAGCCCGGCGTTGATCAGCTGGCCGAGGACCTTGACGCAACTGCCGCACGTCGTGCCGGCCTTGGTGCACTTCTTCACATCGGGCACGGTGGTGCACCTGTGCTCGGTGACCGCCTCGCGGATCGTGCCCTTGCGGACGTTGTTGCAGGAGCAGATGATCGCGTCGTCCGGGAGCGCGGACGGGCCGAGCTGGACGGGCGACCCGGCGCCGGCCGGCAGCACCAGCGACTCGGGCGGGACCGGGGGGACGGAGCCGGTGAAGGCCTTCAGCGTGCCGTACGCCTCCGCGTCGCCGACCAGGATGCCGCCGAGCAGCGTGCCGTCCCGGCCGATGACCAGCTTCTTGTACAGGCCGGCGCGGGAGTCGGAGTAGACGACGTCCAGGCAGTCCCCGGTGGCGCCGTGCGCGTCGCCGAAGGACGCCACGTCCACGCCGAGCAGCTTCAGCTTGGTGGACAGGTCCGCGCCGGTGAAGGACGCCTCGTCGGCGGCGATCGTCGCGGCGGCCGTCTCGGCCTGCTCGTAACCGGGCGCGACCAGGCCGTACACCCGGCCGTCGGCGGCCAGCGCGCACTCACCGATCGCGAACACGTGCGGGTCGGTGACCGTACGGCACTGCTCGTCGACCGCGATGCCGCCGCGCTCGCCGACGGTCAGTCCGCAGTCGCGGGCCAGCTGGTCGCGGGGGCGGACACCGGCTGAGAACACCACCAGGTCGGTGGCGAGTTCGGAACCGTCCGACAGCCTCATGCCGGTGACCGCGCCGTCCTCGCCGACCACGACCTCCTGCGTCCCGACGCCGGTGTGGACGGACAGGCCCATCTCCTCGATGGTGCGCAGCAGCGCCGCGCCGCCGCCCTCGTCGACCTGGACGGGCATCAGCCGGGGTGCGAACTCCACGATGTGCGAGGTGAGTCCGAGGCCCTTGAGCGCGCCCGCCGCCTCCAGGCCGAGCAGACCGCCGCCGACCACGGCGCCGGTCGTCGACTTCCTCGCGTACTCCTCGATCGCGAGCAGGTCCTCGATCGTGCGGTAGACGAAACAGCCCTCGGCGTCCTTGTTCGGCACCGGCGGCACGAACGGGTAGGAGCCGGTGGCCAGCACCAGGACCTCGTAGCCGACGACCAGCCCGGAGCGGGCCGTCACCGTGCGCGCCGCACGGTCGACCGTCTCCGCCGGGTCGCCGACGTGCAGCTCGATGCCGTGCTCCTCGATGAACGCCATGTCCGTCAGGGACAGGTCCTCGGGCGTCCTGCCCGAGAAGTACGAGGTGAGCTGGACCCGGTCGTACGCCGGGCGCGGCTCCTCGCACAGCACGACCACGCGGTGCGTGGCGGTCAGGCCGCGCCCGGCGAGCGCCTCGAGGAAGCGCTGGCCGACCATGCCGTGGCCGACGAGCACGATCGTGGGGGATGCCTCCGGGGTGGCGGTCATCAGGAGCCTCCGTCGTTGGTGAGCAGGTGGAGCAGGGGCCCGCCGGCGGACGGGAGCGGCTCTGCTCCCTCCCAGGCGCGCGCGAGGGCGCCGACGGTGCCGAGTTCGCCGACGAGGACCCCGCCGACCAGGCGGTCGTCGCGGACGACGACCTTGCGGTAGGTGCCCCGGGTGGCGTCGGCGAGCTGGATGACGTCGTCGCCCGGCAGCGCCTCGGTCTCGCCGAAGGCGGCCAGGTCGAAGGGGCTGTCCCGCCCGGTCAGGGTGAGCCGGGTCAGGGAGCGGGTGCCGGTGTAGCGGGCGCCGGCGTTCCCGGCGAGCAGCGCGGCGAGCGCGTCGGCCTGTTCGAGGGCCGGGGCGGCCAGCCCGTACACCGTGCCGGCGTGCTGGACGCAGTCGCCGACGGCGTGGATGTACGGGTCGGAGGTGCGCAGTTGGTCGTCGACGACGACGCCCTTGCGGACCTCGAGCCCCGCCGCCTGCGCGAGGCCGGTGCGCGGGTGCACCCCGCAGGCCAGGACCACGAGGTCGGCGTCGAGGGCGTAGCCGTCGGCCATCTCCACCGAGCGGACCGCGCCGCCGACGCAGCGTACGTCCCGCACCCGGCACTCGGTGTGCACCTCCACGCCGAGGTCGGTGAGGTGCCGTTCGACGAGCCGGGAGGCGGCCGGGTCCAGCTGGCGTTCCATGAGCCGCTCGGACTGCTGGGCGAGGACGACCTGCGTGCCGCGCACGGCGAGCGCGCGGGCCGCGGAGACCCCGAGCAGACCGCCGCCGATCACCACCGCCCGCGCCCCGGGCCGTACCGCCTCGGCCAGGCCCAGACAGTCGTCCAGGGTGCGGAACGCGTGCACGCCCCCGGGCAGCTCCCGGCCCCCGGTGAACAGGCCGCGCAGCGGCGGCAGCACGGGGTTGGAGCCGGTGGCCAGGACCAGCCTGTCGTATGCGATCACCGCCCCGTCCGCGCAGGCGACGGTCCGCCCGGCGCGGTCGACGCCGGTGACCCGGGCGCGGGTCAGCTCCGCGGGCGCCGGCAGGGCGATCACCTCAGGGCTGTAGCGTCCGGCCAGCACCTCGGCGAGCAGCACCCTGTTGTACGGGCGGTGCTCCTCCTCGCCGATCAGCGTCACGGGCGTGCCGAGATCGCCGAGCCGCCGGGCGAGTCGTACGCCCGCGAGGCCGGAGCCGATCACCACCACACGATCGTTCGAGGTCATGTCCCCGAGCGTGCGGTGCGGGTGTTACCCGGCGGCATCCCCTCTGTTTCCCGCGCGGAACGCTGCCCTCAGCGGGAGGCGGGGAGGAATGTGAGGGTCCCGGGCGCCGGACGGGCGCCGGGTGCGAGGAGGCCGTTCCCGCACCAACCTCAACAAACGCTCATCTTGATGGACGCGGCATCCACCCCGTCCCTAGGCTCACGGCCATGCCCGACATATCCCTGACCGCGGTCGTCCTGCTCTGTCTGGCCGCCCTCGCCGCCGGCTGGATCGACGCCGTGGTCGGCGGCGGCGGGCTGCTGCTCCTGCCCGCCCTGCTGCTCGGCCTGCCCGCCGGCACCCCCGCCGCGCACGCGCTCGGCACCAACAAGGCGGTCGCGATCGTCGGCACCACGGGCGCGGCGGTGACGTACGCCCGCAAGGCGCCGGTCGACGTGAGGACCGCCGTGCGCATCGGCCTGGCGGCCCTCGCCGGATCGTCGGCCGGAGCGTTCTTCGCGGCCGGGATGAGCACCGATGTCCTCAAGCCGGTGATCATGGTGGTGCTGCTCGCGGTGGCCGCCTTCGTGATCCTGCGCCCCGCCTTCGGCACGGCCCCCGCCGCCGGCCCGGCGACCCGCCGCCAGGTCCTCGCCGCGATCGGCCTGGCCGGCCTCGGCATCGGTTTCTACGACGGTCTCATCGGCCCCGGCACCGGCACGTTCCTCGTCCTGGCGCTCACCGCCCTGCTCCACCTCGACCTGGTCACGGCCTCCGCCACCGCCAAGATCGTCAACTGCTGCACCAACGCCGGGGCCCTCGCCACCTTCGCCTGGCAGGGCGCGGTGCTGTGGCAGCTGGCGGCGCTGATGGCGGTGTTCAACCTGGCGGGCGGCACCCTCGGCGCGCACACGGCCCTGAAGAAGGGCAGCGGCTTCGTCCGCGTCGTCCTGCTGACGGTGGTCTTCGCGCTGGTGGCGAACCTGGCGTACGAGCAGTGGCTGGCCTGAGCGCCCGGGACGGGTGACGGCCGGGTGGCCGTCGACACCGACGGCGCCGACCGCCCCGGCGCTCGCGGTCCGTCCCCAGCCTGCCTCCCCGGCTCAGCGGCTGCCGGTCAGATGGGCGTACACGACGACGTTCCCCCGGTACCCGGTGGCCGGGGAGTAGCCCCCGCCGCAGGTGATGACCCGCAGCTCGGGGCGGGACGCCGTGCCGTACACCTTCCCGTCGGGGAAGTCCCGCGCGTCGTACACCTCGACGGCGTCCACCGTGAACACGGCGACGGTGCCGTCGCGGCGGTCCACCTCGATGGTGCTGCCCTTGCCCAGGGCGCCGAGGGAGTAGAAGACGGCGGGGCCGTCGGCGTTGTCGACGTGGCCCGCGACGATCGCGGTGCCCCGCTCGCCGGGGGTGGCGCCGGCCTCGTACCAGCCGGCCAGGTTCTCGCGGTCGGCCGGGGGGACGTCGAGGCTGCCGGTGTCCGTCAGGCCGAGGCCGGTCAGGGGCGCGTCCACGTCGATCGCGGGGATGCGGACGCGGTAGGGAGGGGAGGGCGGCAGGGCCGGACTCCGGCCCGCGCTGCGGTCGTCGTCCCCCGCGCGCGCCTGGGCGGCGGACGGCTGCGGCGGCGTCTGCGTCCCGGCCCCGTCGAGCAGCAGCCACACCCCCGCACACAGCGCGCCCACCGTGACGGCGGCTATCGCTGCGTTGCCCGGACCCCCGGTCCGGCGGAACCTGCGGCGGATCACGGACTGACCTCATCTCGAGTGGGCCCCGTACCCCCTCCGGGCCGCGAGGGGCGTCGGACCCGGAGGGGGAGGGAACGTGCGGTACCGGCGGACGGGCAGCGGAGGGTGCCCGTCAGATCCCGTCGCCTCTCGCCCGGCGATGCAGGAGCCAGGTACCGCCCGCGGCGGCGACGGCGAGAGCCGTCACACCGGCCGCGGTCTGCACGGGGTCGGGGCCCAGAGCGCCCCCGACCCCCGTCTTCACACTCCCCCGGGGGACCGTCCGCCGCGCGTCGGGCGTCAGCGTGACCACCAGGTCACCGGCCACCCGCCGGCTGCTCCCGTCACACGTCGCGACGATCTCGTACGTCCCCGGCTGCGCGCTCGGCGGCACCCTGAACTGCCCGATCACGTCCCGTTCGTGCGTGCTCGGCGCCAGCGTGAACCGGCCGGAACCCACGGCGGTGGCGTCGCCCGCCGCGGTCCCGTCGTCACCGCAGGCCGCGGTGTTCACCGTGACGTGCGATCCGGGCACGACCGAGGACGGGTACACCTCCAGGCTTCCGGCCGGCGGGCCGGTGGGCTCCCCGGCGTACGCGGGCGCGGCGAGCAGCCCCACGGCGGCCACGGCGAGCGCGGCGCCGGTCGTGCCGGTCAGCGGCCGGGCGGTACGTCGCATCGATGCTCCCTCGAGCGGGCCACGGCCCGCGGCAATCCCGTGTGCCGCCGTCGGACGCGTCCCTGCCCCTTCGAGGTAAGTGCCATCGGGCCGCCGCCGCTCCCCGGGGAAGTGTCGGGAGGTGGGCCGAACGGGTGTCGGACATACCCGTACGGCCACCCTCTTCGCCGCGTTTCAGCAGGTCACCGATGCCGCACGGATCCGATCGCGACAAAGCACCCGAAGGGGGCGGCGCACGGGGGTGATCGGGTGACCGGCGCGTCCGTGAGGACCGCGTGCGGGCAGGCGGGGCGGAGCGAGGGCGCGCACCGGTGTGCTGTCGGCGGCGGGTCCCTCGTGCTCCGGGCCGGTCCGGGCCGGCGGGAGAGCGCCGGACGCCGGGCGCGGCAGCAGCGATCCTCGCCCCCCACCCACCCCCTCCTTCACGCCGTGGACACGGCAGGCCGGGCGGCGGCCGGTGCGGACCCGGCGGCCCGCACCGGCCGCACGGCCTCCACGCGGACCGCGCACACCTTGAACTCCGGCATGCGGGAGGTCGGGTCGAGGGCCGGGTTGGTGAGGGTGTTGGCGCGGCCCTCACCGGCCCAGTGGAACGGCATGAAGACCGTGTCCGGCCGGATCGCGGTCGTGATCCTGGCCGGCGCCACCGCCCGCCCCCGCCGGGACACCACGGCCACCGGGTCGCCCTCGGCCGTGCCGAGCCGCTCTGCGAGCCGGGGGTGCAGCTCCACGAACGGGCCGGGCGCGGCGGCGTTCAGCTCGTCCACGCGCCGGGTCTGGGCGCCGGACTGGTACTGCGCCACGACCCGCCCGGTGGTCAGCAGCACGGGGTACTCGGCGTCGGGCTCCTCGGCGGCCGCCCGGTGCGAGACCGGCGCGAACCGCGCCCGCCCGTCCTCGGTGGCGAACCGGTCGAGGAAGAGCCGGGGGGTGCCGGGGTGGACGCCGCCCGCCGGGTCCTCCGGCGCCGGGCACGGCCAGAACACGCCGTTCTCCTCCGCCAGTCTGCGGTAGGTGATCCCCGAGTAGTCCGCGGGCCCGCCCGCGCTGGCCCGGCGCAGCTCCTCGAAGACCTCCTCGGGATCGGTCGGGAACCTCTTCTCCGGGCTCCCCTCCCCGCCCAGCCGCGCGGCCAGCTCGTGCATGACCTCCAGGTCGCTGCGGACGCCCTCCGGCGGCGTGATCGCGCGCCGCCGCAGCAGCACCCTCCCCTCCAGGCTGGTCGTCGTCCCCGTCTCCTCCGCCCACTGCGTCACCGGCAGGACGACATCGGCGAGCGCGGCCGTCTCCGACAGCACGACGTCGCACACCGCCAGGAAGTCCAGCGAGCGGATCCGCTGCTCGACGTGCGCGGCGCGTGGCGCCGACACCACCGGGTTGGAGCCCATCAGCAGCAGTGAGCGGATGTCCGTGCCGAGCGCGTCCAGCAGCTCGTACGCGCTGCGCCCCGGCCCCGGCAGCGAGTCGGGGTCCACGCCCCACACCCCGGCGACGTGCGCCCGCGCCGCCGGGTCGGTGAGCTTGCGGTAGCCGGGCAACTGGTCGGCCTTCTGGCCGTGTTCGCGTCCGCCCTGCCCGTTGCCCTGCCCGGTCAGGCACCCGTACCCGGACAGCGGCCGGCCGGCCCGCCCCGTCGCCAGGCACAGGTTGATCCACGCGCCCACCGTGTCCGTTCCCTTGGACTGCTGCTCGGGCCCGCGCGCGGTGAGCACCATCGCGGCCTCGGGCTCGCAGAACAGCCGTACCGCCTCCCGCAGTCGGGGGACGGGCACGCCGGTGATGCGCTCCACGTACTCCGGCCAGTGCGCCATCGCGGCGGCCCGGGTCTCCTCCCAGCCAGCGGTGCGCTCCCGGACGTACGCCTCGTCGGTGTGTCCCTCGGCGACGATCAGGTGCAGCAGGCCCAGCGCCAGGGCGAGATCGGTGCCGGGGCGCGGCGCCAGGTGCAGATCGGCCTGCTCGGCGGTCCTCGTGCGGCGCGGGTCGACGACGATCAGCGTGCCGCCGTTCTCCCTCAGCTCGGTGAAGTACCGCAGCGACGGCGGCATGGTCTCCGCCGGATTCGACCCGACGAGGATCACGCATCCGGTCCGCGGAATGTCCTCCAGCGGGAACGGCAGCCCCCGGTCGAGGCCGAACGCCCTGCCGCCCGCCGCAGCGGCCGACGACATGCAGAACCGCCCGTTGTAGTCGATCTGGGAGGTCCCCAGCACCACCCGCGCGAACTTGCCCAGGCTGTACGCCTTCTCGTTGGTCAGTCCGCCCCCGCCGAACACCCCGACCGCGTCCGCCCCGTACTCCGCACGCGTCCGCCCCAGCCCCTCGGCGACCCGTTCCAGCGCCTCCTCCCAGGAGGCCGGCACCAGCGCGCCCCCCGCGGACCGCACCAGCGGCGAGGTCAGCCGCACGCTCGACGACAGCACGGCGGGCGCCGTGCGCCCCTTCCCGCACAGCGCCCCCCGGTTCACCGGGAAGTCCGCGCGCTCGCTCACCTCGACGGCTCTCCCGTCGGGGGCCGGCGTCAGATTCATCCCGCACTGCAGGGCGCAGTAGGGGCAGTGCGTGGGCGTCACGGTGTCTCGCATACAACCCAGGCTGCGCCGCCGGTGTTACGTACCGCGCCGGCCGCTGTTACACCCCGGGTACGGCGACCTCCCCGCCGGCCGGGGCCCGCGGTGAGGGGCCGGCGCTCCCCGCTCGGACGACGACGAGCCGGATACGGTCACCGCACAGCCGGGGCACTCCGTCGATGCCGGACGGCGGTACGACACCGGGCCCGGCCGGCGCAGCGCCGGCTCGGCCAGCGTCGCGTCGATCGTGTACGTGTGCCCGTGCGGGCCGGCGCCCCCGAGCAGCTCGACCTGCTCCGCCGGGAGCGTCACCGTGACGCGTGTGGTGTCCGCCAGGGACGCGAGCATGCTGGAGTACGCGTGATCCGTCAGTCCGGCGTCCCCGGACCGTGGACGTCGGCCAGCGCCCGCTCCACCCCCGGTTCCTGCGGTCCGAGGAAGCGCGGGTCCGGGCGGAAGGCGGCGTCCAGTGCCGCCTTGCCCGCCGCGAAGATCTCCCTGACGCCCCCGTAGTACCAGGTCACGTCGTGGCGGCCGTCGACGCCGACGCCGTACGCGGTGACGCCGGCCGCCCGGCACAGGGCCACCGCGCGGCGGATGTGGAAGCCCTGGCTGATCAGCACCGCGCGGTCCACGCCGAAGATCCTCTTCGCGCGGACACAGGAGTCCCAGGTGTCGAAGCCCGCGTAGTCGCTGACGATCCGCGTGCCGGGGACGCCGTGCCGGGTGAGGTAGGCGCGCATCGCGTCCGGCTCGTCGTACTCCTCGCGGCTGTTGTCGCCGGTGACCAGCACCACCTCGATCCGCCCCGCGCGGTACAGCTTTGCCGCCGCGTCCAGCCGGTGCGCGAGGTACGGGGACGGCTCCCCGTCCCACAGTCCCGCGCCGAAGACCACGGCGACGTCGGTGCGCGGCACGTCGGCGGTGGTGCGCAGCCGGTCGTCCGTCGTCACGCGCAGCCAGGTCGCCGGCAGCAGCGCCAGCACGCACACCGCCGCCGCCCGCACGAGCCGCCGCCACCCCGTACGGGTGCGCGGCAGACGCGGGCGGCGGTCTCCGAGACGACGCATCGGACGGCCCTCCCCGGTCGGTCCTGGACCGGGGAGGACGCCCCGCGGGGCCTTCCGGTTCGCCTCACGCCCTGTGACCAGCTTCACGGAGCGGGGCGGAACGGCGGGTCGAACCGCCTCACACCCACCGCCGTCCGCACGGTGAACCGCTGGAAAACGCCCGTCACGCCCGCGCAACGGGAAGGCAACGTGCCGCCTCCACGATCGGTGCATGACGGCGTACCCCATGAACGACCGCGTCCCCCGGCCCGCCCTCGTCGTGGTGGCCCACGGCAGCCGCGACCCGCGCGCGCTGAGCACCGTACGGCGGCTCCTGGACCGCGTCCGCGTCCTGCGGCCGGACCTGTCCGTGCACCTGGGCCACCTCGAGCTGAACGCGCCCCTGCTCCCCGACACCCTCGCCGGACTGGACGCGCACGGCACCGGGGCCGCCGTCCTGGTACCGCTGCTGCTCAGCCGGGGCTACCACGTCAAGCGGGACATCCCCGAGACGGCCGCCGGGGCACGGCTGCACGTGCGTGTGGCCGCCCCGCTCGGCCCGCACCCCCTCCTCGTGGACGCCCTGCACGCCCGTCTCACCGAGGCCGGCTGGCGCAGCCCGGTGGAGGCGGCGGCCCGCCGCGCGAGCGGGGTCGTGCTCGCCGCGGCGGGCTCCAGCGACCCCGAGTCGCGGGTCGACACAGGCCGCACCGCGCGGCTGCTCGCCGAACGCCTCGGCGTCCCCGTCGTCCCCGCGTACGCCTCCGCCGCCGCCCCCACGGTCCCCGAAGCCGTACGCTCCCTGGCCGCCCGGGGCCGCCACCGGGTGGCCGTCGCCTCCTACTTCACCGCCCCCGGCCGCTTCGCCACGGAATGCGCGGCGGCCGCGCCGTGGATCGCCTCCGCCCCCCTCGGCACCCACCCCGCGATGGCCGGCCTCCTCCTCCACCGCTACGACCGGGCTCTGCGGACCTCGGCCACCGCACCCCTGGAGCCGGCGTCGGCCGTCTGAGGGGCGCGGGGCTGTGACGGCATACGGCTTCGCCGCGTGGGCGCGAAGGGGCCCGGGGGCCCCAGGGACGGGGCGGCGGGGCGGCGGGGCGGCGGAAAACTAGTCCAGGTACCCGCGCAGCTGATCCGCGAGGGCGTGGTCGCGAAGCTTGTTCAGCGTCTTGGACTCGATCTGCCGTATGCGCTCGCGCGTGACGCCGAAGATCCGCCCGATCTCCTCCAACGTACGGGGGCGCCCGTCGGCCAGCCCGTACCGCAGCTGCACCACCTTCCGCTCCCGTTCCCCCAGCGTCGACAGCACCGCCTCCAGATGCTCCCGCAACAGCAGGAACACCGCCGACTCCACGGGACTCGCGGCGTCGCCGTCCTCGATGAGGTCACCGAGAGCCACGTCCTCCTCCTCGCCCACCGGCGCATGGAGGGAGATCGGCTCCTGCGCGAGCCGGAGCACCTCCCCCACCCGCTCGGCCGGCAGGTCGAGGTGCGCGGCGACCTCCGCCGGCGTCGGCTCGTACCCCCGCTCCTGCAGCATCCGCCGCTGCACCCGCACCACCCGGTTGATGAGCTCCACCACGTGCACGGGCACGCGAATGGTCCGGGCCTGGTCGGCCAGCGCACGCGACATGGCCTGCCGGATCCACCACGTGGCGTAGGTGGAGAACTTGTACCCGCGTGCGTAGTCGAACTTCTCCACCGCCCGGATCAGCCCCAGGTTGCCCTCCTGGACCAGGTCCAGCATGGTCAGCCCCCGGCCCACGTACCGCTTGGCGACGGACACGACGAGCCGCAGGTTCGCCTCGATCAGCCGTCGTTTGGCCATCCGGCCCAGGACGACGATCCGGTCCAGGTCGACGGCGAGCCGGCTGTCCAGATCAGGGGTCAGCCGCAGTTTCTCCTCGGCGAACAGCCCCGCCTCGACACGGCGGGCGAGTTCGACCTCCTCGGCGGCGGTCAGCAACGGGATGCGCCCGATCTCCCGCAGGTACTGCCGGAACAGGTCCGAGGAGGGGCCGCCGGCCTCGGGGCGGACGGACGCGACCGGCTCGACGGGACCGGCCGGCTCGGGCGGTGTCTCGGGGTGGTGCGCGACGTGGTTCTGCGCGGGCACGGCGACGAGGACGTCGGCGTCGGGCTGGGTGAGGGTCCGGGTCTGCACGGGTGCGACCTCCAGGATGATCGCCGCCAGGGGGGTGGGGCAGCGGTACTTCGGGAACGGAGTCGCCGGCCTCGCCGCTGTCCGTCCCGTACGCGGTGAGCGGGACCGCGGATGTCCGGGGCCCGCCGGCGACGGATCGGCCGCGCTCCGAGGACTCAGGCACCGGGTCCAGTGTGGCGTACGACACATCGTCCCCACGAGGGGCGTGCGATGACTTTTTGCGTCCGGCCGGTGACCGGCCGGTGACCCGGGCCCGTCCCGGACACCCTCACAACGCGGCCGCGCCGTGCTCCCGCAGGGCCTGGTCGTACTGCTGGAGCACCCACAACTCGTTCTGTACGGCGGCCAGTTCGCTCGGGTCACCGTGAGTGCTGAGGCGGGTGAGGCGGCTGGCGACGTCACGGATGCGGCGCTCGACCGCGCGGCGCCGGACGGTGACCAGTTGGGCGCCCGCGTAGGTCTCGTCGACCTCCTTGCCCCCCCGGTGCAGCATGATCGCCTCGACGGCGAGTTCGGTGACCATGGCGCGGACGGTGTCGTCGGGGGCGGCCTCGCGGACCCGGATCAGGTACTCCTGCGGGTCCTGGGTGCCGTACTCCGCGCCGCCCGCGTCCATGATCGCCTGGCGCACGGCCGCGTAGGGCGGGGCGGTGAACTCGTCGACGCCGTACGCGTCGAAGGCCGGGGAGACCAGCTCCGGGCGCTGGAGGGCGAGCTTGAGCAGTTCGCGTTCGGTGGCGAAGACCGGGTTGCGGAGGTTGAGGGCGGGACCGCGCGGGGCCGGCCGGTCCGGGACGGAGGCGTACTGCCGGGGGCCGCCGCCGTGCTGCTGCCGGTCGGGGGCGGGGCCCTTGCCGCCGCGTTCGCGGGCCCAACGGGCCAGCTGCGCCACCCGCTTGACCACGAACTGGGTGTCGAGGATGCCGAGCATCCCGGCGAGCTGGACGGCGACCTCGTGCTGGGCGCCGCTGTTCTTGATCCGGGCGACGATCGGGGCGGCCTCGTCGAGGGCGGCGGCGCGGCCGGCCGGGGTGTCCAGGTCGTAGCGGACCACGATCTGGCGGAGGGCGAACTCGAAGAGCGGAGTACGGGGTTCGACCAGGTCGGCGATGGCCTCGTCGCCCTTGGCGAGGCGCAGGTCGCAGGGGTCCATGCCGTCGGGGGCGATGGCGATGTAGGTCTCGGCGGCGAACTTCTGGTCGTCCTCGAAGGCGCGCAGGGCCGCCTTCTGGCCGGCCGCGTCACCGTCGAAGGTGAAGATCACACGCGCGCTGCCGTTGTCCATGAGCAGCCGGCGCAGGATCTTGATGTGGTCGCCTCCGAAGGCGGTGCCGCAGGTGGCGATGGCGGTCGTCACTCCGGCCAGGTGGCAGGCCATGACGTCGGTGTAGCCCTCGACGACGACCGCGCGGGAGGACTTCGCGATGTCCTTCTTCGCCAGGTCGATGCCGTAGAGGACCTGGGACTTCTTGTAGATCGCGGTCTCGGGGGTGTTGAGGTACTTCGGGCCGGTGTCCGCCTCGTACAGCTTGCGGGCGCCGAAGCCGACGACCTCCCCGCCGATGTCGCGGATGGGCCACATCAGCCGGCCGCGGAAGCGGTCGATGGGGCCGCGGCGGCCCTCCTGGGAGAGGCCGGAGAGGATCAGCTCCTTGTCGCTGAAGCCCTTGCCCCGCAGGAAGCGGGTGAGGTGGTCCCAGCCCTGCGGGCTGTAGCCGACGCCGAAGTGGACGGCGGCGGCCTGGTCGAAGCCGCGGTCGGCGAGGAAGGCCCGGCCGGTGTCGGCCTCGGGGGAGGTGGCGAGCTGTTCCGCGTACCACTCGGCGGCGATCTTGTGGGCCTCGACCAGACGGATGCGCTCGCCGCGCTGGTGGGAGGGGTTGTACCCGCCCTCCTCGTAGCGCAGGGTGATGCCGGCCTGTCCGGCGAGGCGCTCGACCGCCTCCGAGAAGGAGAGGTGGTCGATCTTCATCACGAACGTGATGGTGTCGCCGCCCTCCTGGCAGCCGAAGCAGTGGAAGAGTCCCTTGCTCGGGCTGACCTGGAAGGACGGCGACTTCTCGTCGTGGAAGGGGCAGAGCCCCTTGAGGTTCCCGCCGCCCGCGTTCCGCAGCTGAAGGTACTCGGACACGACGGCGTCGATCGGGACCGCGTCCCGAACCGCCTTCACGTCCTCATCGTTGATCCGCCCAGCCACGCGTGAATTCTACGGGGGCCGACCGGCATCGCAGGTCCACCGGAGCACCCCGCAGGGGCGCGGGGCCGTGACGTGTGCGGCTCCGCCGCGCGGGCGCGACCAGCCACGACGGCGCGGCACGCGCGATACGGCAGGATCCGGCGGCCTCAGGCAACCAGACTCTCCAGCGGCACATGCGGATTCGCCAGCGCCTCCGTGTCCACCTGCGCGCCGGAGCGGATCAGCCTCTGGATCGGCTCCGTGACATCCCACACATTCACGTTCATCCCCGCGAGCACCCGGCCCTCCTTCACCCAGAAGGCGATGAACTCGCGCTTGCCCGCGTCGCCCCGGACGACCACCTGGTCGTAGGAGCCCGGCGGCGCCCACCCGGAGTACTCCATCCCCAGGTCGTACTGGTCGGTGAAGAAGTAGGGCACGCGGTCGTAGGTCTCCTCCCGGCCCAGCATGGAGCGGGCGGCCGCCGGCCCGCCGTTCAGCGCATTGGCCCAGTGCTCCACCCGCAGCCGCGTGCCGAAGAGGGCGTGCGGGAAGGACGCGACGTCGCCGGCCGCGTAGATGTCCGGATCGCAGGTGCGCAGCCGTTCGTCGACGAGGACGCCGCCGCCGTCCGCGGGGTCGGCGAGCTCCAGCCCCGCCGACTCCGCGAGCGAGGTGCGCGGGGCCGCGCCGATCGCCGCGAGGACGGCGTGCGCGGGGTGCTCATCGCCGTCGTCGGTGCGGGCGGCGAGGACCACGCCGTCCTGGCCGACGATCTCGGTGAGCGTGGCGCCGAAGTGGAAGCGCACCCCGTGATCGCTGTGCAGCTCGGCGAAGAGCTGGCCGAGCTCGGGGCCGAGGACCGAGTGCAGCGGGGTCGGGTCACGGTGGACGACGGTGACCTCCGCGCCGTACTCGCGGGCCGCCGCCGCGATCTCCAGGCCGATCCAGCCGGCGCCGGCGATCACCAGGTGGCCGTTGTCCCGGCCCAGGGAGGCCAGGACGCCCTTGAGGCGCTCGGCGTGGGTGAGGCGGCGCAGGTGGTGGACGCCCCCGAGACCGGTGCCAGGGATGTCGAGACGACGGGGCTCGGCGCCGGTGGCGAGCAGCAGCTTGTCGTAGCGGACGACGGTGCCGTCCTCGCCGTAGCGGACGGTCCTCGCGGCGCGGTCGACGGCGTCGACGGTCCCGCCGAGATGCAGTTCGACGTCGTGGCGCGCGTACCAGGCCCGCTCGTGGACGAAGACACTGTCGCGTTCGGCCTTGCCGAGGAGGTAGCCCTTGGAGAGGGCCGGACGCTCGTAGGGGTGGTCGCGTTCGTCGCAGATCAGTATCACGCGGCCGGTGAAGCCCTCCGCTCTCAGCGTCTCGGCCGCCTTGGCGCCGGCCAGGCCGCCTCCGACGATGACGAATGTCTGATCCGCGTCGACCACGTCGATGCCTCCTCTTAAGGGTGTCGCCACCTGCGAGCGTCCCGTACCCGGGGTGTCGCCGGAAGGGGGAGTGACCCGATCAGGCCATACGGCTCACGCCCGCCCCTTGAAACGGGCGTGGAGCGAGCGGGCCGAGGCGTCGGTGAGCGACGCGATCTGGTCGACGATCACGCGCTTGCGGGCGCGGTCGTCCGGGGCCCGGTCGAACAGGGCGCGGAACTGGGGGTCCAGGCCGTCGGGGGCGCGGGAGGTGAGCGCCTCCGCCAGCTCCAGGACGACGATCCGCTGGTCGACGCGGAGCAGTTCCTGCTCGGCGCGCTGCATGACGTACCGGTCGGCGACCGCCTTGAGGACCGCGCACTCCATGCGGATGCCGCGCGGTACGACCAGCTCGGCGCCGTACCTGGTGAGGCGCCCGCCGCCTCCCCCGCTGCCTGAACGGCCCGGGAGGTACCCCCATGCCTGGCGGGTGGCGCCTTCGGCGGCGAGGCAGAAGCGGCCGATGAGCTGGCTGGTGGCGTCCTTGAGCCGGGCCTGGGCGACGGCGGTGCCGTCGTAGCCGTGCGGCCACCACTCCTGGTCGAGGAGGCGGTCGAGGGCCTCCGCGAGTTCGGCGGGATCGGTGTCGGCGGGGACGTACCGGCCGACGGCGACGGCGAAGACGGCCTCCCGCTCCGGGTCGGCGTGCAGGCAGTTGGGGTCGATGTGGCCGGCGTGCAGACCGTCCTCCACGTCGTGCACCGAGTAGGCCACGTCGTCGGCCCAGTCCATGACCTGGGCCTCGAAGCAGGTGCGGGTGCCGGGGGCGCCCTCGCGGATCCAGTCGAAGACGGGGCGGTCGTCCTCGTAGACGCCGAACTTCGGGGAGGCCGGGTCGGTGGGGTGGCCGCCGCGGGGCCAGGGGTACTTGGTGGCGGCGTCGAGGACGGCGCGGGTGAGGTTGAGGCCGACGGAGCCCTCGGGGGTGAAGCGTTTGGGTTCGATGCGGGTGAGGAGGCGGAGCGACTGGGCGTTGCCCTCGAAGCCGCCGCAGTCCTCGGCGAACTCGTTCAGCGCGCGTTCGCCGTTGTGGCCGAAGGGCGGGTGGCCGAGGTCGTGGGAGAGGCAGGCGGCCTCCACCAGGTCGGGGTCGCAGCCGAGGGCGGCGCCGAGCTCGCGGCCGACCTGGGCGCATTCGAGGGAGTGGGTGAGGCGGGTGCGAGGGCTGGCGTCCCAGACCTGACTGTGCTCCCCCGGGGTGACGACCTGCGTCTTTCCCGCGAGACGGCGCAGGGCGGCGGAGTGCAGGACGCGAGCGCGGTCGCGTTGGAAGGCGGTGCGGCCGGGGCGTTTGTCGGGTTCGGGGGCCCAGCGGGCGACCGACGTCGGGTCGTATGCGGCGGGGAGCGCGGTGCCTTCCATGTGATGACAGTAAGGGGGAGGGGGGACAGCCGGGGGCCGTCGGCCGTGCGGCCTCGGGTTTCCCCGCCCCTCGTCCCTTCCTGCCCCGCCCCCCGTCCCTTCCTGCCCCGCTCCGCCGTCCCTTCCCTTCCCGTCCCGACCCGGGGCTCCGCCCCGCTCCTCCGTCCCCCGGACGCCGGAGGGGCCGGACATCGGCCCCTCCGGCGTCCGGGGAACGTCAGTCGACCTCCACCACCGCCTCCGCGAACTGGGCCTTGTACAGGCGGGCGTACGCCCCGTCCGCGGCCAGCAGCTTCTCGTGCGCGCCCTGCTCGACGATCGCGCCGTTCTCCATCACCAGGATCGTGTCCGCGTCCCGGATCGTCGACAGTCGGTGCGCGATCACGAACGACGTACGCCCGTGCGCCAGTTGCGCCATCGCCTTCTGGATCAGCACCTCCGTACGCGTGTCCACGGAACTCGTCGCCTCGTCCAGCACCAGGATCACCGGGTCCGACAGGAACGCCCGGGCGATCGTGATCAGCTGCTTCTCTCCCGCGCTGACCCCCGACCCCTCGTCGTCGATCACCGTGTCGTACCCGTCGGGCAGCGTCCGGACGAACCGGTCCGCGTGCGCCGCCCGGGCCGCCTGCTCGATCTCCTCCCGGGTGACCTCGCGGGACGCCCCGTACGCGATGTTCTCCGCGATGGTGCCGCCGAACAGCCAGGTGTCCTGCAGCACCATGCCGATGCCGGCGCGCAGCTCGTCCCGGGACATCCTCGCTATGTCCACCCCGTCGATCGTGATCCGCCCGCCGGACACCTCGTAGAACCGCATCAGCAGGTTCACCAGCGTCGTCTTGCCGGCCCCGGTCGGACCGACGATCGCCACCGTGTGGCCCGGCTCGACCGTCAGCGACAGGTCCTCGATCAGCGGCTTCCCGGGGTCGTACCGGAACGACACGTGCTCCAGCGCCACCCGCCCGCGCAACCGTTCGGGCCTCTCGGCGGGCGAGGCGTCGGCCTCCTGCTCCTCGGCGTCGAGCAGTTCGAAGACCCGCTCCGCGGAGGCGACACCCGACTGCACCAGGTTCGCCATCGAGGCGACCTGCGTCAGCGGCATCGAGAACTGCCGCGAGTACTGGATGAACGCCTGCACGTCGCCGATGGACAGCGCGCCCGACGCGACCCGCAGGCCCCCGACGACCGCCACCAGCACGTAGTTGATGTTCGAGACGAAGAACATCAGCGGCTGCATGACGCCGCTGTTGAACTGCGCCTTGAACCCGGCCTCGTACAGCGCCTCGTTCTCCTCGGCGAACGTGCGCGCCGACTCCTCCTGCCGCCCGAACACCTTCACCAGGGTGTGCCCGGTGTACATCTCCTCGATGTGCGCGTTGAGCGTGCCGGTGCTGCGCCACTGCTGCACGAAGTGCGGCTGCGACCGCTTGCCGACGCGGGTGGCGACGACGAACGACAGCGGCACCGTCACCAGCGCGACCAGCGCGAGGATCCAGGAGACGTAGAACATCATCGCGAGCACACCGATGATGGTGAGCAGCGAGTTGATCAGCTGGCCCATCGACTGCTGGAGCGTCTGCCCGACGTTGTCGATGTCGTTGGTGGCGCGGCTGAGCACCTCGCCGCGCTGCCGCTGGTCGAAGTACGACAGCGGCAGCCGCGACAGCTTCGTCTGCACGTCCTCGCGCATCCGGAACACGGTGCGGTTGACCGCCCGGTTCACCAGCCGGGTCGCCACCGCCATCAGCAGGCCGGCGACCAGGAACACCGCCAGCGCGACCAGCAGGACGTTGCCCACCGCCGTGAAGTCGATGCCCTCGCCGGGGGTGAAGTCGGTGCTGCGGAGCATGTCGGCGACATCGCCCTCGCCCCGCTCCCGCATCGAGTCCAGCACCTGTTCCCTGGTGGCGCCCTCCGGCATCTCCCGTCCGACGATGCCGGAGAAGACCAGGTCGGTCGCCTCGCCGAGGATCTTCGGCCCGATCACGCTGAGCCCCACACTGAGCACGACACAGGCCAGCAGCCCGTAAATCGTCGGGCGTTCCGGCCTGAACCGGGCGATCAGCCGTCTGCTCGACCCCTTGAAGTCGATCGTCCGCTGGTCGGGGCCGCCCCCGGCCATCATCCGTCCTCCGGGCCCCGCCATCAGGCAGCCTCCGCTTCCGTCAGCTGGGAGAGCACGATCTCCCGGTAGGTGTCGTTGTCCGCCATCAGTTCGCCGTGCCGGCCGGTGCCGACGACCCGGCCCTCGTCCAGGACCACGATCCGGTCGGCGTCCCGGATGGTCGCCACCCGCTGGGCGACGATCACCACGGTCGCCCCGGCCGTCTCCCGTCCGAGGGCCGCCCGCAGGGCCGCGTCGGTGGCGTAGTCGAGCGCGGAGAAGGAGTCGTCGAAGAGGTAGATCTCCGGGCGCTGCACCAGCGTCCGGGCGATCGCGAGGCGCTGGCGCTGACCGCCGGAGACGTTCGTCCCGCCCTGGGAGATCGGCGCGTCGAGGCCGCCCTCGAGCCGCTCCACGAAGTCCTTGCCCTGCGCCACCTCCAGCGCGTGCCACAGCTCCTCGTCGGTGGCGTCCGGATTGCCGTAGCGCAGGTTCGTCGCCACCGTGCCCGCGAAGAGGTACGGCTTCTGCGGCACGAGTCCGACCGTCCTCGCCAGCAGCGCCGGATCGACGTCCGCCACGGGCACGCCGTCCACCAGCACCTCCCCGTCGGTCGCGTCGAACAGCCGGGGGACGAGACCGAGCAGCGTGGACTTGCCGCTTCCGGTGGAACCGATCACGGCCGTGACCTCGCCGGGCCGCGCCACCAGGTCGACCGACTTCAGCACCGGCTCCTCGGCGCCCGGGTAGCGGAAGCCCGCCCCCCGGATCTCCAGGTGCCCGTGCCTGCGCAGCTCGGTGACGGGCGCGGCGGGCGGCACCACACTGGAGGAGGTGTCCAGCACCTCGTGGATGCGCTCGGCGCACACCTCGGCGCGCGGCACCATCATGAACATGAAGGTGGCCATCATCACGGACATGACGATCTGCATCAGATAGGCGAGGAACGCGGTCAGGTCACCGATCTGCATCCCGCCGCCGTCGATGCGGTGCGCGCCGAACCACACCACCGCGATCGACGACAGGTTGACCACCGTCATGACCACCGGGAACATCAGGGCGAGCAGATTGCCCGTGCGCAGCGAGACGTCGGTCAGCTCGGTGTTGGACTTCCCGAACCGCTCCCGCTCGTACGCGTCCCGCACGAAGGCGCGGATCACCCGGTTGCCGGTGATCTGCTCGCGCAGCACCCGGTTCACCGTGTCGAGCCGCTCCTGCATGGTCCGGAACATCGGACGCAGCCGCCGTACGATCAGCGTCACGCAGACGCCCAGCAGCGGCACCACGGCGACCAGCACCCCGGACAGCGGAACGTCCAGGCCGAGCGCCATCACGATGCCGCCCACGCACATGATGGGCGCCGACACCATCAGGGTGAACGTCATCAGGACCAGCATCTGCACCTGCTGGACGTCGTTCGTCGTACGGGTGATCAGCGAGGGCGCGCCGAAGTGGCCCACCTCACGCGCGGAGAAGGACTGCACCCGGTCGAACACGGCGGCGCGTACGTCCCGTCCCAGTGCCGACGCGGTCCGGGCGCCGTAGTACACGGCGCCGATGTTGCAGACGACCTGGGCCAGCGAGATGCCGACCATCAGGACGCCGTGGCTCAGGATGTAGCCGGTGTCGCCTTCGACGACGCCGCTGTCGATGATGTCCGCGTTGAGCGTGGGCAGGTAGAGCGAGGCGCAGGTCTGCAGGAACTGCAGCAGGACCAGGAGGGCGACGGGTCCCTTGTAGGGCCTCAGACGGGTCCGCAGGAGTCGTATGAGCACGCTGAATCTCTCGGAGTGGTCGGCGGGGGCGTTGGTTGCCCGTGGCCCCTATCGTCGAACACCGCACCCGCGTTACCTCAACCGAATTAACCGGCCCGGCCCCCGGTCCCGATCCGCTACGGGCGGAACGCCCCCGGATGCGTCTGCTCGCGCACCGACACGTACTGCTGGCGCACCGCCTGCCCCACCGCCAGGTCCTCCCCGGGGTCCAGCACCTGCGCCACCGGGCCCTGCCAGACCGGCGGAGTGCGCGGATCGAGGACGCCCTGCGACACCCCGAGCGCCCATGCCGCCTGCCGGGCCGCGCCGATCGCCGCGTAGTCCGCGGGCTGCACCACCACCACCTGCGCCCCGAACAGGGCGGGCGCCGCCGACTGCACGGCCGGCAGCTCCGCGGCCGGACCCAGCAGGAAGACCCGCCGCACCTCCACGCCCCGGCCGCGCAGCACGTCCAGCGCGTCCCCGAGCCCGCACAGCATCCCCTCGAACGCGGCCCGCGCCAGGTGCTCCGGCTTCATCGACTCCCGCCGCAGCCCGGCCAGCGTGCCGGCGGTGTGCGGCAGGTTCGGGGTGCGCTCACCCTCCAGGTACGGCAGCAGCACCAGTCCGTGCGCCCCGGGCGTCGACTTCATCGCCAGGTCGGACAGGCTCTCCAGATCGGGCAGCCCGAGCAGTTCGGCGGTCCCGCGCAGGGCGCGCACGGCGTTCAGGGTGGTGACGACGGGCAGGTGCATGCCGGTCGCGTCCGCCAGAGAGGTGATCATCCCGTACTGGTCGACCAGCGCCTCGGGGTGCACGGCCATCACGGATCCGGACGCGCCCAGCGACACCACCGCGTCGCCCAGCCCGATCCCGAGCCCGAACGCCGCCGCCATCGTCTCGCCCGTACCGGCGGAGATCAGCAGCCCTTCCGGGGTCGTACCGGCCGCGTCCGCCGGGCCGATCACCTCCGGCAGCACCGCCTGGTGGCCGAGCGCCAGTTCCACCAGGTCGGGCCGGTAGCCGCCGGTGGCCGCCGCCCAGTACCCGGTGCCGGAGGCCCCGCCCCGGTCGGTGGTGCGCCGCGCCGGCCGGCCGAGCAGCTGCCACACCAGCCAGTCGTGCGCCTGCAGCAGCGCGGCGGTGCGCGCCGCGTTCTCCGGTTCGCTGCGGGCCATCCAGCGCAGCTTGGTCACCGGCTGCCCGGCCCCCGGCACACAGCCCACGGCCTGCGCCCACGCCTCGCGCCCGCCGAACGCGTCGACCAGGTCGGCCGCCGCGGCCTGTGCCCGCTTGTCACCCCCGGTCATCGCCGGCCGCACGGTGTTGCCCTGAGCGTCCAGCGGCACCAGCGCGTTCGCCTGCGCGGAGACGCCGATGGCCTGCACGCCCTCCAGCAGGCCGCCGCCCGCCGCCTCACCGAGGGAGAGCAGCCAGGCCTGCGGGTCGACGTCGGAGGGGCGGCCGCCGTCGGCACCCTGGATCGGATGCTGGGCGTACCCCTGTCTGAGCACGGCTCCGGTGTCCGTGTCACAGACGACGATGCGAGTGAAATCTGGCGCGCTGTCCAGTCCGGCGACTATCCCCATACGGCGAATTTTGCCGCATGGGGAGGGACGGGTGGGGCGTGGGCGGCGTGGTGGGGCGTCCTTACGTGTTACTGGTGCCCCAGTCGTCCTCCGCCGGGCCGTGGGCCGTGCGTTCGCGGAGGGTACGGACCCGCTGGGCGACCGAGTCGGGCATGCGGTCGCCGACCTTGTGGCTCACCGCCTGGTAGGCCTTGTCCGCGAACTCGCGGCTCTGCTGTGCCGCGCTCTCCGCGGTGTTGCGCACCGCGGGGTTCCGGGTGAGCTGCTGCGCGGACTTCCGCAACTGCTCGTATCGCTCCCGGCCGGCTTTCGTGCCCAGGACATAACCCAGGGCTGCTCCGGCGACGAACGTGAGCCGGTACTTCATGGCGGCCACCCTTCCGTTGTTCCAGTCTGCGAAGGTCCTGCGGCGCGCTGACAGCGCCGGGGAGTACCGATTGGCGGAGCACCCCCCAGCTTGCGCTAATGTATGTGTCGCAGCGAGCGCGCGCCCTCTGGCGGATACCCAGGCGGGTGCGTTCGATGCAACGAGGCATTCCTCCGTAGCTCAATTGGCAGAGCAGCCGGCTGTTAACCGGCAGGTTACTGGTTCGAGTCCAGTCGGGGGAGCTCGGTCCTCCGTAGCTCAATTGGCAGAGCAGCCGGCTGTTAACCGGCAGGTTACTGGTTCGAGTCCAGTCGGGGGAGCATGCTGAACGAGGACCCCGTAGGGGTCCTTTTTCATGTCCGGGGGAACCGTGCGGGGCTCGGTGAAGTCTCCATGGTCACGAAGGCCGCACGCAGCCGACCATCCGAAGCAGGAGATCGTATGAGCGGCTATGCTGCGGCAGACGGCGCGCACACATGTACGCGACACGCCGTTATGGGGCGGTAGCTCAGCCGGTTAGAGCAGCGGACTCATAATCCGTCGGCCGTGGGTTCGAGTCCCACCCGCCCCACCACCTGCGCGGCAGCGGCGACCTGTTCCGGCGGATCGGCCGGCAGCCGCGTCGACTCGCCGGCCGGAAGCCGGGGGTGGCCACGATCGCGTGGCGCAGCCGACGGCACGCTCTCGGACGCGGCAGGCGGCCCCTGCCGCGTGCACCGGGCTCAGGTGCCCTCGTCGGTCCCGTCGGTCGTCGCCGGGGCGTCCGACGCATCGCGTTCGCCCTCCGCCTGGGACGGGGTGGAGTGCGGTACCTCGGGGGTGGTCCACTCGTCGTCGTCCCGGTCGCCCTCGGCCTGGGACGGAGTGTGTTCGCTCAGCTCGCTCATGGTGCTGTCTCCCTGTCTCGGGGCCGGTGGCCGTCCGTCGCCGGGTACCCCGCGCGGGCCGGTGTCACCGTGCCGAACGGCGGGCCAGGGCCCGGGACAGGGCGGAGCGGACCTCCTCGGGCGGGGGAACGCCCTCCGCCTCCGCGCCGGCGGTGAGCGCCTGCGCGAGCGTGCGGAGCTTGGTGTTGGACAGCTGGGACGCCTCCCGCAGGATGTGCCAGGCCTCGTCCGAGGTGCAGTCGTACGTGGCCATCAGGATGCCGCGGGCCTGGTCGATCACCGGGCGGGAGACGATCGCCTGCCGCAGCTGCTCGACCTCCTCCCGAAGCACGCGCAGCCGCTCCTCCCGTTCCAGCGCCACCGCCGAGACGGTCCGCGGTGGCGCGTCCCCGGGCACCGGGGAACGCAGGGGGTCCGCGGTGTCGAGGCCGGCGAGCTCCAGGATGCGGCGCGGCTGGCCTTTCCAGTGGGTGGCCGTGACCGTGACCGACCGCCGCCGGCCGTGGTCGCGCAGCACCTCCAGGAACTCCAGTCCCGCCGTGTCCATGAAGTACACGCCGCTCATGTCCACGTCGACCCGCGCCGTGCCGTCGGGCAGTCGCGCCAGCTTCTCCGCCAGGGCCTGCGCGCACCCGCGGACCAGTTCGCCGCACGGGGTGAGCAGCGCCCGGCCCGCGTCCGTGCGACCGCCTATGACCAAGGTGGCCGGCCTTCCGGGGAGGGGGAGGGACGCCTCGGAGGTCATGTCACCGCCTTGTCGGTGCTCGTGGGGGTCGGTGCGTTCGGCCGCCGTCGGCACCGGAGCGGTAAGCTGCGCACGGTCCCGGCTGCGCCGGGGGTACGCCTGCCCGCCCCGCGGCGTACTACACACCCTGCCGGGGGACGGCCGGTGACCGACGGGGCACATACGGGCCCGGGAGTGTGGGGAGACGGGTGTTGGGCAATCGTCACCGGACGCCGTACGTGCCCGGGACTCCGGCGCCGTGTCTGACGGTGCGCCCGCTGGAGGGCTGCCGCGGTGTCCGCGTGGCCGGGGACATCTGCCTGGCCACGCGTACGATCTGGGAGCGCGTGCTGGAGCAGGCGGTGCGCGAGGGTGAGGCCGTGTACCACCTGGAACTGTCCGAGGTGACGTTCGTCGACGTCGCGGGCGCCGGAGCGCTCGCGGCGGCCGCCGGGCGGCTCGAGGACGGCCGCCGGTTCGTGGTACGCCGCCCGCCCCCCGCCCTGTGCCGGGTACTGGACACGTTCTGGCCCGACCTGTCGACGATCGAGGTGTCGATGACATGAGTGCCGCGGCCGAACCCCGGGAGACCGTCTCCGGTCCCTTCGCCCACCCCGCCCTCTTCTACCGGGACGACCAGGAGTACCTGGAGGGCACCGTCCCCTTCGTGCGCGAGGGACTCGCGGCCGGCGATCCCGTGGCGGTCGCCGTACCCGGTGACCGGCTGCGGATGGTCCGGGACGCGCTCGGTGACGCCGCGGACACCGTCCGCCTCCTCGACATGCGCGAGGCCGGACGCAATCCCGGCCGGATCATCCCCGGCGTGCTGCGCGCCTTCGCCGACGCCCATCCGGCCGAGCAGCGGGTGCGGATCGTCGGCGAGCCCGTCTGGGCCGGCCGGTCCGCGACCGAGTACCCGGCCTGCGTGCAGCACGAGGCACTGATCAACGCCGCCTTCCGGGGCCGTACGGTCACGATCCTGTGCCCCTACGACGCCGTACGGCTGTCCGCACAGGTCCTCGCCGACGCCCACGCCACCCACCCCACCGTCATCCCGGCCGGCGCCCGCCCGGCGCGGGACAGCGAGGCGTACGCCCCCGACGCGGTCGTCGCCCGCTACAACGAGCCGCTGCCGCTGGTGGTGGACGCGATGACCTTCCCGTTCGTCGCCCAGTCGCTGGC
Organism: Streptomyces pimonensis; assembly: GCF_041380215.1. Lineage (NCBI taxonomy): Bacteria > Bacillati > Actinomycetota > Actinomycetes > Kitasatosporales > Streptomycetaceae > Streptomyces > Streptomyces pimonensis. The sequence continues at coordinate 133,875 of NZ_JAHWZY010000012.1, read as the reverse complement.
CTCGGCCCGGTACGCCGCGTCCGACGAGGGACGGCGGCTCGGCCTCACCGGCGTCACCCTGGAGGACCTGGTGCTCGCCACGGCCGAGCTGACCACGAACAGCGTGGTGCACGGCGGAGGTTCGGGGGTGCTGCGGATCTGGGCCGAGGACGGCCACGTGCTGTGCGAGGTGCGCGACGGGGGCCGGATGACCGACCCCCTCGCGGGACGCCGCCCCCCGTCCCGCGACCAGCGTGGCGGGCGCGGCCTGTTGATGGTCAACCTGATCGCCGACCTGGTGCGCGTGCACACCGGGGACGAGGGCACGACGATCAGGTGCTGGTTCACCCGCTGACGTCCGCCCGGCTCAGGCGTGCAGCGGGTCCAGCGCGATCGGCGCGATCCTGCCCTCCAGCATCTCGCCCAGCCCCTGTACGGCGCAGAGTTCCGGCTGCTCGGCGATGTTCACCGGCATGCCCGTCGCCTGACGCAGCATCTGGTCGAGACCCGGCAGCAGGGCGCTCCCGCCGACCATCATGATCCCCCGGTCGGCCAGGTCGGCGACCAGATCCGGCGGGCACTCCCGCAGCACCTTGCCGATGCCGTCGAGGACGGCGGTGAGCGGCGTCTGGACGGCCCGCCGCACGGCGGCCGTGTCGACCTGCACGGAACGGGCCAGACCGGTGGCCACGTCCCGCCCGTGGATCTCCGTCGACTCCGGGCCCCGCGGGGTGAGCCCGTTGCCGTGCAGGGCGAGCTGCAGGGGCCGTACGGACTGGCTCGGCAGCATCAGCTCGTGCTGGTGGCGCAGGTACTGCACGATCGCGTTGTCCACGGCCTCACCGCCGACGGGGACGCGCTCCGCCGTCACGATCGCCCCGAGGGAGAGCACGGCCATCTGGGTGGCCGCCGCACCGCACACCATGATCATGGTGGCCTCGGGCCGCTCCACCGGCAGACCGCAGCCGGCGGCGGCGGCGATGAGCGTGTCGACCAGCTCCACCCGGCGGGCGCCGAGACCGACCAGGGTCTCGATCGCGGCGCGCTGGGCGAGCGGGTCGGCGTCGTGCGGGACGCAGGCCGCGGCCCGCAGCCGGGGTCTGCGGCGCAGCGTGCGGCGCATCCTGTCACCGATCAATTGCCGCAGCATGCGCTGGGCCATCTCGATGTCGACGACCGTGCCGCCGGAGACGGGACGCACGACGCGGATGTAGTCCGGCGTACGGCCCGTCATCCTCTCCGCGAACTCCCCGACCGCCATCAGCGCTCCGGTACGGGTGTTCACGGCGGCGGTGGACGGCTGGTCGACGACGAGTCCGACGCCCTTGACGTACACCCGGGTGCGGGCCGCCCCCAGGTCGACGGCGAAGTGGCAGCGGCGCAGCTGCTCCAGACTGGCGGTCACGGCAGTTCCTCCCGAGTGCGCGCCCAGCGGCCCGCCGGGTGGCGGACCTCTCAGGCATCGTGCGCGACGGGCGGGTGCGGGCGCCTTTCCTGGGGGACCGGGCGGGTGGCCGCCGAACGGGGCCCCTCGGCCACGGGGGTGCGGTCCGCCGGTCCCGCGCCCCCGTGGCAGCCTCCGGCTCCACCGGCTCCTGCGGGTGGACGTGGAGCCGGTCCGCCGTGCCCCCCGCCTCCTTCGGGGGCCGTTCGAGGAGGGCCGCCGCGAGTCCTGGGCCTCTCCGGCGCCTGCGGAGCGGGGCGGTGAACGGTGTCCTGCCCCGGAGGCGGAACACCGTTGCCCCGATCGGGCGGGCCGAGCGCTGTGCGTTGCGCGGGCCGAGCGCGTGCACCGTGCTGATCGAGGGCCGCGGCAGCGCGTGCGCCTCCGCGCTCCGCCGCGTCGGGCCGGGCCGGTTCCCGCCGGTGCGCCCGGCGGCACGGGCGCGGGCGGCGCCGCGACCGGGCCGGCCGAGCGGACCGTAGGGCCGTGGGTCCCGTGCCGGGCGGGGGAGTCCGGTGAAGTCGTCGGTGACGAGGGCGAGGACCGCGCGTGGACGGGCGGTCAGCCTTGGGACAGCGCCCGCTTCATGATCTTCCCCATGTCGTTGCGGGGGAGCGAGTCGAGGTGCCGCAGGACGCGGGGTCGCTTGTGCGGGGCGAGTCGGCCCGCGACATGGCCGGCCAGCGCGTCGAGGGTGGGTGGCGACCCGGGGTCCGCCGGCACGATCCACGCCACGATCCGCTCGCCCAGGTCGGGGTCGGGCTCCCCGGTGACGGCCGCCTCGCGCACCCCCGGGTGTTCGAGGAGCGCGTTCTCGATCTCACCGGCCCCGATCTTGTACCCGCCGCTCTTGATCAGGTCGGTGGCCCTGCGGCCGACGATGCGGACACAGCCGTCGGGGTCGCGCACCGCCATGTCGCCGGTGCGGAAGAAACCGTCCCCGGTGAAGGCGGCGGCGGTGGCGTCCGGCCGGTTGAGGTACCCGGTGAACAGGTTCGGGCCGCGCACCTGGATCTCGCCGACGCTCTCCCCGTCCAGCGCCGCGACCGGTGTGCCGTCCTCCTCCACGAGCCGCAGCTCCACCCCGGGCAGCGGCACGCCCACGGTCCCGGCGCGCGGCTCGCCGTCCGCCCGCGCGCCGGGCCGGGGGCCCGGGGGTGCCCACCGGGACGAGCACAGCATCAGGGTCTCCGTCATGCCGTACCGCTCGATCACCCGCCGGCCGGTCGCGGCGGCGATCCGCTCGTGGTCGTGCACCGGCAGTGCGGCCGACCCGGACACCAGCAGCCGGGCCCCGGCGAGCGCCCCGGCGAGCTCCGGGTCGTCGGGCAGGGTCTCGGCGATCCGGTGGTACATCGTCGGCACCCCGAACAGCATCGTCGCGCCGTCGTTCAGCTCCCGCGCCACGCCCCCGGTGGTGAACCTGCCCAGGTGGCGCACGGAGCCGCCGCGCCGCAGCGGGCCGAGGACGCCGAGGACGAGACCGTGCACGTGGAACAGCGGCAGTCCGTGCACCAGCACGTCGTCGCCGGTCCACCGCCAGGCCTCGGCGAGGGCGTCCAGGGTCGTGGCGATCGCACGGCGGGGGAGGACGGCGCCCTTGGGCGGACCGGTGGTGCCGGAGGTGTAGACGATCAGGGCGGGGTCCTCCGGGTCCCGCGCACGGTCGCCGGGGAGCGTGCCCCCGGCCGCCGGGTCCACGTCGACGCGGGGCAGCGCGTCCAGCGGGGCGGGGAGCTCCCCGCCGGGCGTGGTGAGCACCAGGTCCGGGGCGCTGTCGGTCAGGATGTGACCGAGTTCCTTCCCTCCCGACCTCGGGTTGAGCGGCACCACGGGCACCCCGGCGAGCAGCGCCGCGGTGACCGCGACCGCGGTCTCCGGCGTCGGCGTGGCCCATACGGCGACCCGGCGCGCCTGCGCCAGGCGCCCGGCCACCGCTCCGGCCGCCGAGGCGAGTTCCCCGTACGTCAGTGAGCGCTCGCCGAAGCGCAGGGCGGGCCGGCCGGCCGGGCCGTCGGTCAGGGACGGGAAGAGAGAGGACACGTGGCGTACTCCTTGACTGGTCGTCGTCCGAGGGCCGCGGGGTGGGACCCGGGCCGATCGTCGCGCGGATCGGGCCGCTCTTTCCACCGCGTCCACCACCGCGCGGCCGATGGCTGGAGCTGGTCGAACCGAACCTGTTCCTGTGGCTGCGTCCGGAGTCGGAGCCGCGCGTGGTGGGGGGTCCTCAGGGCCGCGGCCGGCTGACCGCCGTACGCTGCAGCGGGCCACAGGTGAACTCCGCGACCGCCTCGTGCGGTGTGCCGCTCGCGTCCGGGGTGGTGAAGGCCGGGCCCCGGCGGGCCGGGGCCGGTCCCTCCGGGGCGGGCGGGCGCGAAGGCGCGGGCGGCCTCGTCCACCGTGCAGGACCAGGGGGTGAGGTCCTCCAGCGTGTGGAGGGCGGGCGGTTCGGCGTCCGGCGCGCGGACCAGCCACTCGTTCCACACCGCGCCCCCGGCCGCCGGGGCCGGCACCTCGAAGCGCAGGGCGGGCCGGAGCGGGACCGGCCACCGCCACGCCTCGCAGTCCAGGTCGCCGATCCTGCGCGGGGTCCGGGACTCCGGCTCGCCGAGCACGGACCGGTGGCGGGACAGGGCCGGGCGGGAGCGCGGCGAGCGGACCATCGCCTGCCGGCGCCTGTGGGCCCCGCGCAGGTCCGCGAGACGGATGCCCGGTTCGTGCCGCGCCGCCTCTCGACCGGGCCGGGGTTGTGATCGGCCATGCGACGCAGCAGCACGGGCTGGAAGGCGAGCGGGGTGGACGGCTCGGTGGTTCGTCGTCCGGCGGGCGCGGGAGCCGTCGTCGCGCACTCGGTGGGGGCCCGACGGCGGTGTCCGGCCGGCGTCGGGCCCCCCGCGCCCGCCGGTGGGGGCGACCGTCCCATTGCCCGGGGCAGGCCCGTATGGCTAGCCTGTGTGTTCGCCATTCCGATCGCCTGTTGAAATATCGAACGACCGCAGGCGCCTGAGACACATAGGGAGGGGGCCGGTCGTGGGACGCCTCGTACCAGCCGTGACCCGGGCTCTCGACATTCTCGAGCTCTTCCTCGACGGGGACGGGACGCTCTCCGCCCCCGACATCGTGCGCAGGCTGCAACTGCCGCGCACCACCGTGCACGAACTGGTGACCACGCTCGCCGCCCGGAAGTACATCGTCCCGGTGGCGGGCCAGCCCGGACGCTACCGGCTCGGCGTCCGCCCGTACCAGCTCGGCGCCCGTTACGCCGAGCACCTCGACCTCGCCGCCGAGGGCCAGCAGGTCGCCCGCTCCGTCGCCGAGACCTGCGACGAGACGGTGCATGTGGCGATCCTGGAGGACACCGACGTCATCTACATCGCCAAGGTGGACTCCACCCACGCGGTGCGGATGGTGTCGGCGGCCGGCCGCCGACTGCCCGCCCACTGCACCTCCGTCGGCAAGATGCTGCTGGCCTCCCTTCCCGAGCACGAACTCGCCGCGCGCGTCCCCGACGACGCCGAGCTGTCCGCGATGACCCCCAACAGCATCACCGACGTGGCCGCCCTGCGCGAGAGCCTCGTGGAGATCCGCGCCCGGGGCGTCGCCGTGGAGAGCCGCGAGTCCAACCCGGACGTCTCCTGCGTCGCCGCCCCGGTGCGCGACCGTACGGGGCAGGTGGTCGCCGCGCTGTCCATCTCCGTACCGATGATCCGCTGGAGCGACGAACGGCTCGGCGAGCTGGAGCAGCTCGCCGTGAAGGGCGCCGCCGAACTGTCCGAGCGCCTGGGCCACCGGAGCATGGCATGACACACACCCACGACGTCGCCGTCCGCGCGGAGGCGGCCCTGGGCGAGGGCCCCACCTGGGACCCGGCCACCGGCCGCCTGCTGTGGATCGACATCCTCGGCTCCCGCGTCCACACCTACGACCCGGCCACCGGCCGGCGCACCCTGCGCCGCACCGAGCAGCACGTGGGTGCCGTCAAGCCCCGCGCGGGCGGCGGACTCGTCCTCAACCTGCGGGACGGGATCGGCCTGCTCGACCCCGACGACACCTTCCGCTGGCTGCACCGCGAGGCCGTCCCCGGCCGCCGCGCCAACGACGCCGCCGTCGCCCCCGACGGCAGTCTGTGGGCGGGCACCATGCGCTACGACGAGGCGCCCGGCGGCGGCACGCTCTCCCGCGTCACCGGTGACGGCGTGGTGGACGTCCTCCTCGGCGACGTGGCGGTGAGCAACGGCACCGGCTGGAGCCCCGACGGGCGGCTGATGTACTACATCGACTCGCCGACCCGCCGCATCGACGTCTTCGACGTCGGCGAGGCGGACGGCAGGATCACGAACCGCCGCTCCCTGGCCCGGATCGAGGACGGCGCCGGCTTCCCCGACGGCCTGTGCGTCGATGCCGACGGCTGTGTGTGGGTCGCCCTGTGGGACGGCGGCGCGGTACGCCGCTACACCCCCTCCGGCGACCTGGACCGGGTGATCCCGCTCCCCGTGCCCCGCGTCACGGCCTGTGCCTTCGGCGGTCCCGGCCTGACCGACCTCTACATCACCACGGCCCGGGTGGGCCTCGCCTCCCCGCACCCCCTGGCGGGCTCCCTGCTGGTGGTGCCGGGCGCGGGCAAGGGGGTGCCCCAGCCTCCGTTCGCAGGCTGATCCCGCCCCCGCCGCCCCTTCCCGCCCCACCCCGGGGGTTCCGGGGGGCGGTACGCCCGGGGGACGGGAAGGGGCGGCGGGGGGCGAGGAACCTCCCGGCTCACACCCCCGTACGGTCGAGCCCTCGCAGGACCTCGCGTTCACCCGGGGTCAGCGGAGGCTCGACCGACGGAGGCAGCGGGGGCCCGGCCACAGCCGCCAGCACCGCGGAGGGCCGGAACATACGGACCGGAGAGGCACGCAGGCTCGTGACGTCCCACACCGCCGAGGCCGCCGCGTAGGACCCCGTCGCCGCCTTCATCATGCGGCGCGTGTAGGCCGCCAAGGCGCGGTCGGCCGCGGTCGGCCGACCGCCCCGCACCCCCGGATACAGCACGTCCTGTCCGACCGCCGTCGACCACGCCGTGTCCGCCGCACGCGCCGCCCCCCGCACCACCCGCCGGCCCAGACCGGGCGCGCCGGGCCCTCCGCCCCGCCCCAGCTCACGGCTGAGGACCCGGGCGCCGAACGCGGCCACCGACATCCCGTGCCCGTACGCCGGATTGAACGTGGCCAGCGCGTCCCCGAGCACCACGAGCCCCTCCGGCCACCGCGGCATCCGCTCCAGGTACCGCCGCACATTGCTCGTCGACCGGCTCAGGTGCACGTCCGTGAGCGGCTCCGCGCCGGAGATCAGCCGCCCCACGATCGGATCGGGCAGGTCGAGCGCGTACCGCAGGAACCCCGCCGGGTCCGCCGGCGGTTCACCGCCCCGCGAGCCGCCGCAGCTCACCAGCCAGCGGCCCCCCTCGATCGGCATCACCATGGCGCTCCGCGCCGGCCGCGACACGTACGGGTTGGCGTGCACGACCGTCAGCGGGAACCGCTCCGCGCCCTCCGGCACCCGGTACACGCGCGACGCGTTGACCAGACCGGAGTCCACCGCCCGCTCCTGCACACCGGTCAGCCCGAGCCCGCCCAGCCAGCCGGCGACCCGCGTGCCGCGTCCGCTCGCGTCGACGACCAGGTCCGCCTCCAGGTCCGTGTCCCCGCCGGGCGCCGCGATCCGCACCCCGCGCACCCGCGCCGCGGAGCCCGTCAGCCCCACCGCCGCCGCCCTGCGGACCTCCACCGGCACCTGCTCCCGCACCGCCGTGCGCACCGCCCAGTCCACCAGCGCCCGGCTGCACGTCACCATCGCCGGCCCCTCGCGCCGCCACCGCCGCAGCCAGCCCTCGGACGTGAGCGCCAGCATGCCCGAGCTGAGCGGGATCTCGTGCGCCCCGGCGGCCAGCAGCCGCTCGCGCAGCCCCGCGCCCGGCAGCAGCTCCTCCATGGCGTCCAGGCCGCCCGCCATCAGCAGATGCGCGTGCCGCCCCTGCGGCAGCCCCTTGCGGTGCTCCGGGCCGTCCGGCAGCGCGTCGCGCTCCAGGACGATCACCTCGTCCGCCCCCGCACGGGACAGCACCGCCGCGGCCAGCATGCCGGCCAGGCCGGCACCGATGACGACAGCTCTACGCGACATGGGGCTCCTCGGGTTCGGTCACGGTTCCGGTCGGGGGAGGCGGCGCCCCGCCCCCGCCCGCGGCGGGAGGGCGGGGCAGCGCCTGCGCCAGCTCCACCAGCCCGCCGGTGCCGGAGACCTCGGTGGCGTGCAGCCGGTAGGTGCCGGCGCTCTCGGGCGGTTCCTCGTGGGCGGCGGCCCGGCGCGCCGCGTCGGCGAGCATGGCAGCCTCCGCCGCCAGCCGCGCCTGGTGGGGGGAGCGGCCCGCGCGCAGGGCGGAGTCCCGGACCCGCTCGCGGACCCGGTGGTCGAAGTACGGCGCCAGTGCGAGCAGCGCGTCGTGGATCGACACCTCACGCCACTGAAGCCGCGCCCGCGGCAGCTGCCACCAGGCGGCCTGCGGCTTGGGAGCCGTCGGCACCGGCCCCACCAGCGACCACAGCGGGCCCAGCCGCCGGTAGTCGCCGAGCCCCCGCCACTGCGCGCGGACGGACGGCAGCAGCCTCGGCAGCGCGAACCCGGCCGACCACAGCAGCGCGGCCAGCGCGGCCATCGGCGGGGCGACCGTGGTGGACAGGAAGTCCAGGTCATGACCCGACCAACGGGCCACCACCGCCGTGTACTTGGTCAGCTGGAACCCCACCACGTCCAGCAGCGCCCCCAGGAGGATCAACCGCAGCCCGGTCCGCAGCAGCCCGCCGACCTCGCGCCCCCACTTGACGCAGACGACGCACATCACCAGCATCGCCGCGCTGTGCCCGACCAGGTACAGCAGGATCATCTCCCGCATGAACGGGGTGGTGGCGTAGTACGTGTCGAGGTCCGTCAGCCGTTCGGTGTCCGCCTCGGCGAGCGCGAACAGGACGACGATGGCGGCCACCAGCAGACCGTAGGCGGCCACGCTGCGCAGCACCATGCGCCGCACCCGTTCCCGCGACCCGCCCCGCCAGTTGATCAGCAGCACCAGCACCGCGCAGCTGTACGCGGAGAGCATCCCGTAGGTCAGCGGGGCACCGAAGTTGGGGACGCCGGTGAGGGAGTTGACGGCGGCCAGGGTGGCCGGGGCGGCGCACACGAAGACCAGGGCGCCCAGGACGATCGCGGCGCAGGTGGACAGGGTGAGCGGGTCGGGCGGGGCCGCCGTGCGCGGACGGCGGAACAGCAGCACGGACGTCATGCCGAAGACGAAGGCAGCCAGGTAGACGACGAGGCTCATACCGGCAGGCTCCTCCCGTCCGGGGCCCGGTTCACGCGGTCCCCGCCGTGGTCGTACCGTTCGGCACCGCGGCGGCCGCCGGGGCCGGGGCCGGGGCCGCGCCGGCCAGCGCGTCGGCGATCCGGACCAGGACGGCCGGGTCCGGCACCCGGTCCGGGAGCCGGCCGCCGCCGTCGCGCGACGGGGCCCGGCGCCCCGGTTCCGCCTCGTCGCGCACCGCCGCGGTGATCACGGCCGCCCACGCGGCGGCCTCCGCGCGCTCCGCCTCCCCCGTCGCCGCCAGCACGCCGGCGCGGGTCCGGTCGTACAGCTCCGGGTCGAAGTAGACGTCCAGGTGGCTCAGCGCGTTGTGGACACTGGTCTGCCGCCACACCAGCCGTGTCGTGGGGGAGGCGAGCCCGGGCCGGGGCAGCCGCAGCGCCCGGCGGGTGAGGAGGCCGTCCAGGACCCGCTCCAGCGGTTCCAGCCGGGCGTACGTCCGCCGAGCCCGCCGCCATTCGGCGACCCGGGGCGCCGCCAGCGGCACCAGCACCCCGACGACCGTCAGCAGGGCGCCGAGCCCGGCGGCGGCCGGGGAGACGGCGGTGCCCAGCTGCGACCAGTCCCGCCCGGACCAGCACGCGCCCACCGCGACCAGCTTGGCCGCGCTGTACCCGGCCCCGCACAGCGAACCGGCCCCGAGCAGCGTCAGCCCCGCCCGCAGCCCGCCCCGCACCCGGCGTGCCCAGCGCAGCGACGACACGGTGGTGACGGTCACCGCGGTGAGGTGCGCGACCAGGTACAGCACGATCATCTGGGCGATGAAGGGCGTCGTCGCGTAGTAGGTGTCCAGGTCGGTACGGCGCTCCACGGGTGCCTCGCCGAGGGCGAACGTCACCGCGATGCCGAGCACGACCACGGCGTAGGCGAGCAGCCAGCGGCGGACGGTGCGCCGCACCCGGGGACCGCCGCGCCAGTGCACGACGAGGACCTGGGACGCGGCGCAGTACCCGGTGATCGCCACGTAGGTGACCGGCGCCGCGAGGTTCGGCACGCCGCCGGTCCGGTTGACGGCGCCGACCGTCGGCGGCGCCCCCAGGAAGAAGCACAGCCCCGCGAGGCCCAGCACCGCGCAGATCGTCCGCAGGTACGGATCGCGCCGGTGCCGCAGCAGATCGGGGGTCTTCACCAGCAGGCCGAGCCACAGCGCCCCGCAGCTGACGTAGTTGAGCAGGCCGTTCACCCCTTCGTCCCGCGGTGGTTGAGCGCGGCCCCGATCCGTCCGGCGAGGTCCCTGGGGTCCCCGGGACCGCCGCTCTCCGCGGCGTACACCGAGTCGGTGGAGGCCTCCAGCCAGGTGCGCAGCCGACGGCCCATCAGCATGCCGAAGCGGTCCGCCTCCTGTTCCTCGGCCAGGCTGAAGTCGGTGCGGGCGGCGACCGGTCCGGGCCGCCCTCCGGCGTCCGCCGGGCGGCGGTTCATGTGCCACACCTCGTGGCAGAGGATCACGATCTGGTGCCATACGGCGGCCCGCTCGTCGACGACCACGTCGTCATGGCCCTCGCGCTCCAGCCACAGTCCGCTCGCCGTGTGCGGGGGGAACGCCGCCCGGTGGACGACCACCTCCCGTCCCCGCCACGCGCTGACGGAGGCGACCAGGGCCTCGAACAGGACCTCGGGATCCGCCGGGACCGCCACCCGGATGGGGTCGATGAGGGCGTCAGCGAGGCGACGCATCTCCTTCCTGGTACGCACCGCTGTCTCCCTGTTTCCCTGGGTGTCGCCCGGTCACCTGTGCAATATGCCAAGGCGGGTGCCGTCCCGGCCAGTTCCGTGTGCGGCGCGGTCACTCGGTGACCGCCGCGGTGCCTCCGGGCGCCACGGCGAGCGCACGGACCTCCCGGATGACGTCGGGGTGGCGCAGGGCGCGCGAGACGGCCCCGATCTCGCGCAGCAGTTCGGTGGTGTCGAGTTCGTGGCCGCGGTGCGCACCGGCCCCGGCCTCGACGGCGTCGAGGATCACCACGGCCGCGGCGAGCGCCCGCGCCCGCTCCGGCGGGAGACCGAGGCCCAGGGCGGCGGCGTACGACCGCTCGCGCAGCCGCTCGTCGGTGCGGCGGGCCAGCGGCAGCAGGACGTCCCGGATGAACGTCTCGCGGCGGGTCAGGCGCAGTTCGGGGCCGGCGCGCAGCACGAACGGCATGCCGCGACCGTGCACGGACCTCATCAGCTCGTACAGGGGCCGCAGCCGGCGGTGGGCCAGGCGCAGCCGCCAGCGTTCGTGCAGGTACTGGCCGGCGTGCGGCAGGATGAAGCCGACCGCGATCGACACCGCGGACGCGCACGCCAGCGCCGGGGCCACGTTCAGACTGAGCCAGTCCAGGTCGTTCCCGGTCCAGCGTGCCCCCACGGCCGTGAGCTTGGCGGCGTCGAAGGCCAGGTTCAGCGCGTATCCGACGCCCAGGAACTTCAGTCCCCAGCGCAGCCAGGCGTCGAGTCCTTCGGCGCGGATCCAGTTCCAGATCAGCTTCGAGGTGATGAGCACGGCGGTGGTGTGCGCGAGGAGGTACAGCAGGATCTCCTCGCGCATGAACGGCGTCGTCGCGTAGTAGGTGTCCAGGTCCCGGGCGCGTTCCACGGGCGCGTCCGCGAGGGCGAAGAGCACCCACAGGGCGACGATCACGCCCCCGTACGCGCGGAGCACCCGGCGGGTGGCGCGGCGGGTGGAGGCGGAGTGTTCGGGCAGCCCGTCGCGCCAGGCGACGATCAGCACCAGGCAGGAGCCGCAGAAGGCGGTCAGCAGCGAGTACACCCAGGGCGCGGAGATGTTCGGCACGCCCGTGACCCGGTTGACCCACACGATGGTCGGCGGGGCGACGAACACGAACACCGCGCAGGCCAGCAGCAGCAGTCCGCCGACCGCGCGCAGCAGCGGATCGTGCCACAGCCGGATGACGGTCGGCAGTTTGATCGCCAGGGCGGCGGCGAGGACGACGGCCGGGACCCACCAGAAGGACGTGTAGAACGCGCTGAGGAACGAGGCCGGACCCACGGCCGCGTCCGCGAACCCCATCCCGCCCCCCTCGCTCCCACCCGCCGCCGAAACCAAGGCCGTTCGAGCCTACGCGGCCGGACGTGCCCGCGTCATGCGTGGGCCTCCCGCGGAAAGTCCCGCTGTGAGTTCTTGTCCGGGCCATTGACGCGCCGGTCCATCACCTTTACGGTCCGTTCGAAGTTACGGGCGTCATTCGATATCTCGAACAAACCATGAACGGATGGGGCAGGGCATGGGACGACCTGACCTGAATCGCAGGCAACTCCTCGCCGGACTGGGCGGGCTGACCGTCGCCGGGAGCTTCGGCTTCGCGGCGCTCGGCACCGGGGCCGACGCACTCGCCTCCGGAGCGGACACCCGGGTGCGCTACTGGAACCTCTTCAGCGGCGGCGACGGATACAACATGATCGCAATGCTGGACTCCTTCCGCGAGGACAACCCCGGCATCGAGGTGAAGGACTCCACCCTCCAGTGGGGCAGCCCCTTCTACACCAAGCTCGCCATGGCGGCCGCGGGCAACCGCGCACCCGACCTCGGCGTCATGCACCTGGGCCGCGTCACCGGCTTCTCGCCCGGCCGCCTCCTGGACCCCTGGGACGTGGAGTTGCTCGCCCGGTACGGCGTGAAGGAATCCGACTTCAACCCCGATCTGTGGAAGCGCGCCGTCATCGACGGCAAGCTCTACGCCCTCCCGCTCGACATCCACGTCCAGCTCTGCTTCTACCGCAAGGACGTGCTGAGGAAGGCGGGCCTGCTCGGCGCCGACGGCCGCATCGTGCCGGTGACCTCGGTCGACGCGTGGTTCGACGTGCTCAAGGAGGCCAAGAAGGCCGCCGGGAGGGGCCTGCAGACCATCGGCATGTGGTCCGCCGACCAGAACTTCCAGTGGTGGTTCTTCGTCGCCTTCTACACCCAGCTCGGCGGCACCTGGTTCGACGACGCCAACACCGAGGTCACCTTCGACACCGACAAGGCCACCCAGGTCCTGGAGTTCCTGCGCCGGCACGTCGCCGACGGGTACGCGAACCCGGACTTCGCGGGCGGCGCGGGGGCCGAACAGTTCGTCAACGGCGGCCCCCTCGTCTGGGAGGGCAACTGGTCGGTGCCGGTCTTCGACAGCGCGAAGATCGACTACGGCGCGACCCCGCTGCCGCCCGTCTTCGGCAGGCAGGCCACCCACGCCGAGTCGCACGCCTTCGTCCTGCCGCACCAGTCCGACCGCGGCGGCGCCGCCAACGAGGGCGCGCACCGGCTCGCCGCCTACATCGTCCAGCACGCCCGGCAGTGGGCCGCCGGCGGACACATCCCTGCCCACACGCCCACCCTGTCCACGGCCGCGTACCGAAAGCTCGACCCGCAGAGCGAGTACGTCTCCGCGATGGACCACCAGGCCACCGAGCCGAAGGTGTGGTTCGCCGGCTCCACCGGCATCCTCGCCCAGCGCGTCGGCCCCGTCGTCGTCTCCTCGACGATGGGCTCCGCCAAGCCGGACGCCGCCGCCCGCAGCATGAAGAGCACGCTCACCCAACTGCTCGCCTCGAAGAACCCCATGGACGGCCGCACCGCCGCGCAGGGAGGTGCGGTCGCATGACGACGACCGGCGCAGAGACCGTCATCGCGCCCACGCGCGTGCGGACCGCCGCGGACAGTGCCACCGTCCGCCGCAAGCAGGGCTTCCAGCACGGCGGCTGGTTCGTCACCCCGTTCCTCGTGCTGTTCGCGCTCTTCGTGATCTGGCCGCTGCTGCGCGGCCTCTACCTCAGCTTCACCGACGCCAACATCTCCGGCGACGGCGCGAACCTCATCGGCCTCGACAACTACCGCGAGGCCCTCGACGATCCGCTGGTGTGGGAATCGCTCGGCCACAGCGCGTACTTCACGCTCCTCGTCGTCCCCTGCATCACCGTCCTCGCCTTCCTCCTCGCGATGCTCGCCCACCACATCGAGCGCGGGAAATGGCTGTGGCGGCTCTGCTTCTTCATGCCGTTCCTGCTGCCCTCCACCGTCGCCGCCAACCTGTGGCAGTGGCTGTTCAACCCCGGCACCGGCATGGTCAACCACGTCTTCGGCATCGAGACGCCGTGGCTGAACGACAAGTCGTACGCGATGCTCGCCGTCGTCATCTGCACCCTGTGGTGGACGGTCGGCTTCAGCTTCCTGCTCTACCTCGCGGCCCTCCAGGGCATCCCCGGACACCTCTACGAGGCCGCCAGGCTGGACGGCGCGAACGCCTGGCACCGCATGGTCCACATCACCCTGCCGATGCTGCGCAACATCACCGGGCTGGTCGTCGCCCTGCAGATCCTCGCCTCGCTCCAGGTCTTCGACCAGGCCGTGGTGATGATGGACTTCCTGCCCGGACCGGAAGGCTCCACCAGGACGTTCGTGCAGTACACCCTCGAAGAGGGCTTCACCAGCTACCGCGTGGGCTACGCCTCCGCCATCTCCATCATCTTCTTCCTGATCATCGCGGCCGTCGCCCTCGCCCGGATGTGGCTGCTGCGCAACCGTGAGGAGGGCGGCCGATGACCACCGCCGCACAGCAGACCCGGGTCGGGCCCCGCCGGAGCTGGACACCCAGCCAGATCGTCCTCACCCTCCTCGGCACCGCCGTCTCCCTGGTGTTCCTCGCCCCGCTCGCCTGGGCCCTGTTCACCTCGTTGAAGTCGGAGACCGAGGCCGTCGAGGTACCGCCGCACTGGCTGCCGGAGGAGTGGACCGGCCAGGCGTGGACGGCCATCTTCGAGACCGGCAACATCACCAACTGGTTCGTGAACTCCCTGGTGGTCTCCGTCTGCGTGACGACGATCGTGCTGGTGGTCAGCGCACTCGCCGGATACGGCTTCGCCCGCACCGAGTTCCGCGGCAAGAACGTCCTGATGGGCGTGGTCATGGCCGGCCTCATGGTCTCCCCGGCCGTGCTCGGCGTCCCCCTGTTCACCACCGTCCAGCAGATGGGCATGGTCGACACCTACTGGGGCATGATCCTGCCGCAGTGCGCGCCCGCCGCGATGGTCTACATCCTCTACAAGTTCTTCCAGGGCGTCCCGCGCGAACTGGAGGAGGCCGCCTTCATCGACGGCGCGGGCCGCTGGCGCGTCTTCCTCACGATCATCGTGCCGCTGTCCCGCCCCTCCCTCGCGGCGGTCGGCATCTTCACCTTCATCAGCTCCTGGAACAACTTCCTGTGGCCCTACATGGTCACCAACAACCCCGACCTGATGACCATGCCGAACGGCATCGCGACCGTCATGAACTCCTACGGCATCCAGTGGGCCCAGCTCATGGCCGGCGGCCTCATGGCGGGCCTGCCGCTGATCCTCGTCTTCGTCTTCTTCCAGCGCCAGATCGTGGCGGGCGTCGCCCACACCGGTCTGGCCGGCCAGTAATCCCTCCGAGGGGAGCCCGATGTGAAGCGCCTGAGACTCGTCACCCTCCTGGCCGCGGCGGCCGTGGCCCTGCTGCCGGCCACGGCCCGGGCGGACACGACGTACCCCGACCCCCAGCCGGTCACCGGCCAGCAGATCATCCACGACCCGACCGTGCTGCGCCTGAAGTCCGGGGGCTACGTGGCCTATTCGACGGGCGGCGTCATCGGCGCCCGCACCTCGAAGGACCGCGTCCACTGGAAGGACGCGGGCAACGCCTTCGCCGAACCCCCGTCCTGGTGGTACGAGTACAACGACACCGGGGACCCCTGGGCCCCCGACCTCTCCTACCGCGCCGGCCGCTACTGGCTGTACTACGCGGTCTCCTCCTGGGGCACCAACCGTTCCGCGATCGGTGTCGCCACCTCCCGCACGGGCCTGCCCGGCACCTGGACCGACCACGGCAAGGTCCTCACCTCGGAGACCACCGACCAGTGGAACGCCATCGACCCGGCGGTCGTCCGGGCCGACGGCCGCCTGTGGATGACGTTCGGCTCGTACTGGACCGGCATCCGCATGGTCGAGCTGGACCCGAGGACGGGCAGGGCGATCGAGGACGCCCCGGTCCACCATCTCGCCACCCGCCCCGACGAGCCGTACGCGGTCGAGGGCCCGGAGATCGTCAAACACGGCCGCCACTACTACCTGTTCGCGTCGTACGACGCGTGCTGCTCGGGCGTGAACAGCACGTACAGGATCAAGGTCGGCAGATCGACGAGGATCACCGGCCCGTACACCGACAGCACGGGCAGGCCGATGCTGGAGGGCGGCGGCGACCTCCTCCTCGCCGGCCACGGCAGGTACGTGGGCACGGGCGGCCAGTCGGTCTTCCGTGACCGGGGCGAGGACTGGCTGGCGTACCACTACTACGACGCGGAGGACGACGGCGCCCCCAAGCTGGGGCTGAACAGGCTGAGCTGGCAGAGAAACGGCTGGCCCGTCGTCCTCTAGGGGCGCGGGGCCGCGCCGATGCGCGGCTCCGCCGCGCGGACGCGACAAGCCCTCGCCCAGCCGCAGACGAAACCGAACCTTCGAAAGGAAGAAATTGCGCACCGCCCGTTTCACCCTGGACCCCGCCTTCACCGTAGGCGAAGTGAACCCCCGTCTCTTCGGCTCGTTCGTGGAACACCTCGGCCGCTGCGTGTACACCGGCATCTTCGAACCCGGCCACCCCACCGCGGACGCGGAAGGCCTCCGCCAGGACGTCCTGGACCTCGTCAGAGAGCTCGGCGTCACCGCCATCCGCTACCCCGGCGGCAACTTCGTCTCGGGTTACAAGTGGGAGGACTCCGTGGGCCCCGTCGAGGACCGCCCCCGCCGCCTCGACCTCGCCTGGCGCTCCACCGAGACCAACCGCTTCGGCCTCTCCGAGTACATCGCCTTCCTGAAGAAGATCGGCCCCCAGGCCGAGCCCATGATGGCCGTCAACCTCGGCACCCGGGGCGTCGCCGAGGCCCTGGAGCTCCAGGAGTACTCCAACCACCCCTCCGGCACGGCCCTGTCGGACCTGCGCGTCGAGCACGGGGACAAGGACCCGTTCGGCATCCGCATGTGGTGCCTGGGCAACGAGATGGACGGACCCTGGCAGACCGGCCACAAGACCGCCGAGGAGTACGGCCGCATCGCCGCCGAGACCGCCCGCGCCATGCGCCAGATCGACCCCGGCGTCGAGCTCGTCGCCTGCGGCTCCTCCGGCCAGTCCATGGAGACCTTCGCCGAGTGGGAGGCGACGGTCCTCAAGGAGACGTACGACCTGGTCGACTACATCTCCCTGCACGCCTACTACGAGCCGCTCGACGGCGACGTCGACTCCTTCCTCGCCTCCGCCGTCGACATGGAGTCCTTCATCGAGAACGTGGTCGCCACCTGCGACCACGTCGGCGCCCGCCTCAAGTCCAAGAAGAAGATCGACCTCTCCTTCGACGAGTGGAACGTCTGGTACCTGTCCCGGACCGAGGCCCAGGTCAGCGCCCTGGACTGGCCCGAGGCCCCGCGTCTGCTCGAGGACAACTACAGCGTCACCGACGCCGTCGTCTTCGGCTCGCTCCTCATCGCCCTGCTCCGGCACGCGGACCGCGTCACCGTGGCCTGTCTCGCCCAGCTCGTCAACGTGATCGCCCCCATCATGACCGAGCCCGGCGGCCCGGCCTGGCGGCAGACGACGTTCTTCCCGTTCGCCCAGGCCTCGAAGTACGGCCGGGGCGAGGTGCTCGACGTCCGCGTGGACTCGCCGACGTACGAGACGGAGAAGTACGGCGAGGCCGACCTGCTGCACGCCACCGCCGTGCGCGCCGAGGACGGCACGGTCGCCGTCTTCGCCGTCAACCGCAGCCGCACCGGGTCCCTGCCGCTGGAGGTCGCGCTCAACGGCCTGGACCTCACCTCGGTCGTCGAGCACAGCGCCCTCGCGGACGCCGACCCCGACGCCCGCAACACCCTCGCCGAGCCCGAGCGGGTCACCCCGCACCCGGTCGACGGCACGACCCTGGAGGACGGCCGGCTCTCCGCCGTACTGGAGCCGCTGTCCTGGAACGTGATCCGGCTGGCGTGATCCGCCCGGTGCGATGTGCCCGGCGGTGGGCTCACCTCCCCGGTGAGTCCACCGCCTCCACCGGGACCCCGCCCAGCGCCGCGCCCAGCAGCGTCAGCCGTACGTCGCGCGGGCCCGAGGGCGTGGTCCCGTCGGACAGCACCGCCAGAGCCAGGGTGTTGGCCCCCCGGGTGCGCAGGATCCCGTTCGGCAGGACGAAGGTGTGCTGCGGGCCCACATCGTTGATGTACTGGCCCATGTTCCAGCCGTTGAGGAAGATCTGAACCCGGTAGGCGCGCTCCGGTGCGTCGTCGATCGTGAGCCCGATCGAGGCGTCCACGTCCGCGTCGACGTCGAGCCGGAAGCCCGTCCGGTACCAGACCACCCCCTGCCGCCGCTCCTCCCGGGGGAGCTCCACGCCAGGCCACTCGCGGTCGTCGAACCCCGGCAGGTGCCAGCCCTCCCGCTCCCCGTACAGCCCGCCGTTGTTCAGCGGTCCGCGCACCCGGTCCGGCGCCACGGCGCCCCGGATCCGCCACTCCACGTCCCGGGACGCGCCCCCGAACCCGGCCGACACGAGCCCGCGCGCGGCCTTGTGCGTGTCCTTCGCCTGCTCGTCCCCGTCGTGCTGCATCGGCCGTACCAGCACCGACAGCACGTGCGGGCCCCGCTCGCGCCACTTCTCCGGCACGTCGAAGGAGGCCGTCGCCGTCCACGTGCCCTGCCGGGCCGTGTCCTCGTCCGGCACCGGCATGCGGTGCGTGCCCAGCGGACGGCCGTCCAGCCAGGCCATCAGCAGCCCCTGCGTACCGGTGCTGTAGGACAGCGACACGGACGTGACGCCGCGGGTGTCCTCGAACCGCCCCCGGTACCAGACGTCGCCGTAGTGGAAGCCGTGGTCGTCCGCGAGGAGGACGGGACCGCCCCCGGGCACGGGCGTGGTGCTGTGCGACGTGGTGAGATCGGCGGCCGGCCACGCCGAGTCGTCGAAACCGGCCTCGGACTCCGGGTTCTCCGCCTGCCGGCGCCAGCCCTCCAGCGCGGGCAGCCGCACCTCGGGCGCGCCCGGCAGCAGCCCCTCCAGCAGCAGGCTCCCGGCCCGGCTGACCTGGGTGCGCACCGGCCGTCCGTTCCAGGTCACGGCGGTGATCCCGCGCGGTGCCCACACCTCCAGGCCGGTCTCGCCGACGAGGTCGCCGACGAGGTGGGCGGTGGGACCGCGCAGGGTGACCGAGCGCAGCAGCGCCGGGCCGTAGACCAGCACCGAGCCGGACGGGGTCTCGTACGGCCACAGGCGCAGCGCGGTCGCGTCGTCGGCGAACAGCAGCACCATGGGCGTCCCGGAGCCCCCGCCCTTGATCAGCACCCGGCTCAGCCCGCCCACGCCCAGCGGCACCACGATGTTCAGCCTGCCCCGGTCGTAGGACCACCCGGGCTCGTCGTCCAGCCGGTAGGTGAGCGGCTCGGTGTCGCAGTCCAGCGCGACCTGCGCCGTCTCACCGCTGCGGCCCGTGAACAGGGCGATGTCCTGCCGTCCGACGGTCGTGTTCAGCATGGGCTGCGCGGTGCTGTACGCCAGTTTCCGCCGGCCCAGTTCCAGCCCGGTGACGAGCAGCTTGGCGTCCCGCGCGCCGACGGTGACGGGGACGTCGATGCCGGTGCCGGGCAGCATCGAGTCGACCGGCTCCCCGGAGTCGTTGTGCAGGACGTACACCTGGGCGCCGGTGTCCGGATTGGCCAGGTGGCGCACCCTCAGCCGGGCGTCCTCGGCCCGCACCTCCCCCGCCGGGTCCAGCCGGGCGAGGTCGGGCACGGTCCGCAGCAGGTGGCCGAGCTGCTGGAGCACGGCCAGCTTCGGCGTCGGCCGGCGGCCCTCGTCGATCGCCGCCCCGTGGTCGTACGAGGTGTAGACGCCCGGCGAGGGCAGCCAGCCCCAGGAGGTCCCGCCGAACGCCATGCGGACGTTGTGCACCGTGATGCCGTCGGCGAGGCCCGCGAGGAGGTCGCGCCGCTCACGGGCCGCGTCGTGCGTGCGCCGCACCTGCGCGTACCCCTCGCCGCCGGAGGTGGCCCCGCCCCACGGGTCGGCCGCCCCGCCGGCCGCCCCGGCCAGGACCCCGGGCGTCCGCCGGCCGGTCCCGCGGTCGCCGAAGCGCCCGTCCGCGTGGAACAGCGGTACGTCGATGCGGTCGGCGCGCGCCTTGTCGTACAGGTGGGTCAGGTAGGCCTGTCCGGCCGGGTCGTCGGCGAGGACCTCGGCCCCGTCCTCGAACTGGTACAGCAGCACGGTGCCGCCGCCCGAGGTGAACAGGTGCCGGACGGCGATGCGGTCGACGGTGCTCAGCCACTCGTCGACGTGCCGCAGGTACTCCGGGTCGGTGGTGCGGGCACGGCCCCCGGTGGCCGTCAGCCACCCGGGGAAGCCGCCGGCGTCGAGATCGGCGGACCCCAGGTACGGGCCGGGACGCAGGATGACGTACAGCCGCTCCTCGGCGGCCGTGGTCAGGAAGAGGTCCAGGTCCCGCACGCCGGTGAAGTCGTACCGCCCGGGCGCGGGGGAGTGGTGGTTCCACGGCACGGGGACGCTGACCGCGTTGCACCCGCCCGCGCGCAGCTTCTGCAGCACGTCCCGCCACAGGGACGGGCTGGGCAGCCGGAAGGGGTGCATCTCACCGGACCACAGCACCAGGCGCCGGCCGTCGACCAGCAGCGAGTACCGGTCGTGGCCGACCCGGTGCCGCTTGCCGTCCGCGCTCGGGGGAGGGGGCGGCGGGCCCGTCGGTATGCTGCGCGGCCCGTGCGTGCCGGTCGCCGCCCTGCCGCTGCCGGCCAGCGCGAGACCGAGCGCCGCCGTCCCGGCCAGGGCAGTGAAGGTACGCCTGCTGAACTCCAAGGGAGCGCCTCCTGCTAGTGCTGCCACACGGGGTGCCGGTGGGCCATTGTCCACGAACCGGCGCTCCCGCGTTCACGCGAGGATTCCGGTACGCCCGCTTCCTCCGGATTCAGGCGGGGCGGAAGCGAACGGCCGGCGTTCACCCTGTCCGCCGGTCACGGGGCTCCCTGCGACGCGAGCGCTCTCCGGCACCCCCTGCCGGACGAGTCCCGTGACGTGGTCCTCGGCCGGCAGTGGCGTGCAGCGGATCTCGCGGCCGGTGGGGCGGGGGCGTCGCGGGCCGCTCGGCTCGGGCGGTCCACCCCTCCTCGACCTGCTCGTCGTCGAGCGGTGGCAGATGACCGACGGCCATGGCCCGCGCGTAGGGCTCGGTGTACGCGATCCACTCCAGCGGCGTCTCCACCGACGCGGTGGATCTGCTGAGGCCGCACCTGCGGGACGACCACTGGGGCGAGGAGGGGCGAGAAGGGCCGCGGCGGGGATCACTCCCCGCCGTCGTGGCCGCGCAGGTGGAGCGAGCGCAGGGCCACCTCGAGGGCGAAGCGGTGGTCGGGGTCGGTGAGCCGGTCGCCCAGGTGGGCGTCCAGGTTCCGCAGGCGGTAGCGGACGGTCTGGGCGTGGACGCCCAGCATCTCGCCGACCTGCTCGGCGGGCGCCCGGGTGGAGACGTGGACCCGGAGCGTCTCGACGAGCCGTCGGCGCCGGTTGGCGGGCAGCCCGTCGAGCGGGGCCAGTTCGCGGGCCGCGAGCTGGTCGACGAGGGCCGGGTCGGACAGCAGCCACAACGTGGTCAGGTGGTCCTCGCAGCGGACCAGCGGGGCGTCGGGCACCACACCGTCGTCGACGAACTGGAGCACACGGCGCGCCCAGCGGACGGAGTCGGCGGCCTGCGCGAGCGGTACGGTCAGGCCCACCGCGGCGCGGGTGCCGGACAGGGCCGTGCCGAGCATCGCGAGGCGCTGCGGGGTGAGGTCCCCGGGGACGAGCAGGTGCGGCTGCGGGATGTCGAGGTCGGCGAGGACGTCGCCGTCGAGAACCGCCTGGATGCGGTCCGGCGCCGGAGGACGGAGGGCGACCAGGGTGCACGTCCGGGGGAGTTCCCAGGCGGCGGCCTCGCACAGTTCGGAGACGGTCGTCTGGGACAGCGGCGACGAGGCCAGGATCAGGTGCAGTAACCGTCTTCGCAGCGCGAGGACTTCGGACGCGGCCCGCTCCCGCACCTCCGCGTACCCCTCGCGGGTGACCGCCTCCAGTTCCTCGACGTACGAGAAGAGGGCGTCCGCGAAGGCCAGGATGAGAGCGGGGGAGAGGTTGTACTGCCTCCCCACCGACTTGGCCCGGCGCAGCGCGATGCGGGCACCGAGCCGGTAGGCGCCCTGCAGGGTCTCCAGGTCGCGGCCCTCGTAGGCCTCCACCCGGCCGAACCTGCGCAGGAGTTCGTCCCGCAGCTCCGAGCCCCTGCCGGGGTCGGCCACCCGGTCCACGAAGGCGACCAGGGCCTGTTCCACGCCTTGGCGGACGGCGTCCCCGTCGGGACCGTTGAGCAGTCGGCCGTACACCGGGTAGGCGCGGGTGACCTCGGCCCGTATCTCGTTCAGCAGTCCCGGCAGTTCGGGCCGTATGAAGGCCGCGAACTTCCTGGGCAGGGGCTCGAGCGGTTCACCGGCCTCCGGGGATCGTGTGATCGAGGGCATGAGTCACCTCTTGCTCTGCGACGTGTCCGGCGGGGCGGCCGGGCGGGCGCCGTCCGGCAGGGTGGCGGAGGGCGCCCGGACCGGTCCACCAGGTCATGCCGGTCTGAAAAGCTGAAGCTAAATCAACTTTTTTCCCTTGTACACGGATCGGGCAGAATTGCTTCGCCGTCGCACGGGCCGGCCGCCGCAACGGCCGGGAACCGCTGCCGCGTGGCCGTTACCTGACGGCGGAGTGCCAGTTCTCCGCGAGCACCCTGCCGGCCTCGGGGGCGACGGTGCCGGGCGCGTTGAGGCCGGTGAGGTGGGTCCGGGTGTCGTCGAGGGTGAGGCTGTTGTTCCCGGAGGCGGAGGGCAGCCCGGTCTTCGCGTTGACCGCGGCGTTGATCAGGCCGACGTTCAGGCCGCAGCCGGTGGCGCCGGGGACCGCGAAGGCGCTGTCGTTCTGGGTGGCGCCGGTGAGGTTGATCCGGCTCATCTCGCCGGATTCGTCGGCGGTGCCGTCGCCCCGGAAGAAGCTCATCCCGAACTCGGGGTAGTCGCGGTTCTCCGGGCGCAGGAGGATGGGGTTGGAAGCCGTTCCGATGTAGCACCTGCTGCCCAGGAGCGGGTTCTCCAGGTGGATGCGGACCGGCAGGGCGACGATGGGCAGGTCCGTCAGGACGCCCGCGGTCTGGTCGAAGGCGTAGGGCGCGCCGACGGACTCCATGGTGGCGGTGATCCTGTTGAGGGTGGAGCCCTCGAGCGTCTCGCAGATCGACGTGATCACCGGGATGTTGCTCGGGCACATCAGGCCGAGCAGGCCGCCGGGCACGGTGGCGGGGTCGGCGACGAGAGCGCCGGAGGGCGGGGCGACGACGCTGCTGGTGCCGTCCGCGTTCTGGACGACGCCGAGCTGGAGGTTGGTCCTCCCCGTGACCACGGTGGTCTTGCCCAGCTTGATGGAGCCGCCGGCAGAGGTGGAGACCACGCACTGCGGGGTTCTGTCGAAGCCGTCGGCGGCCAGCATCGCCGGAGCGTCCACGGGGCAGCGGGTGAAGGGGGCCCACTCGCCGTTCAGGGCCGGCTCGGCGGCGGTCGCGGTGCCGAGGGAGGCGAAGGCGCCGAGCGCGGTCAGGGCGGAGACGGTGGCGATCCTGGTGCGGGTGGTGAGCAGGGGCATGGGCGGTGGCCTTCCGTGGAGGAGGGAGGAGGGAACGGCTCAGCGTTCGGGGACGGGGATCACGTACGGCTGCAGGTCGCGGGTGCACTGGGGCGCGTTGAACTCGTCCCCGAACACCGGATTGGCGATGCTGCAGGTCTGGCCCTGGACCTGCTTGAGGAGGTTGCCGGGGCCGGAGACGGAAGCCGTGAGGAGGCGGTCGAGGTTCTCGCCGTCGGCGTCGCAGCCGGTGAAGGCCGGGATGGTCGTCTCACCGGACAGGGAACCGCCGGAGAGGAGCAGGTAGCCGGTGGCCGGCAGGCCGAGGTCCTGTTCGCCCCTGCCGTACAGCACCAGGTGGTCACCGGGATGGTTCGCGGGGTCCGGGTCGACGGAGGTGAGGGGCTTCTCGGTCCTGCAGCCGGGGCCGATGTCCAGAGGGGTCCCGTTGACCTCGAGGGCGGTCACCCGCAGGATCAGCGGGGCCCGGACGTAGGTGTCCGTGATCGTTCTGAAGTCGGACCAGCGCATCTTGATGCGTGAGTCGATGGTGATGGGGCCCGTCTGCTCCAGCACCATGGTGGCCGTCGCGGGAGCGAAGCCGAACGTCAGGAAGGTGCTCCTGAAGGGGGGCGTCCGCTTGCGTCCCTGGTGGTGGAGGTCGCCCGTCGACGCGGTGTCGAAGACGAGGTGCTCCGGGTCGGGGGGGCCGTCCACGGGGTTCCCCTGCTCGACCAGCATGCAGGACGGCGGCAGGAGCGAGGCGCCCTTCAGCTTCTTCACGCTGGTGTAGCCCGTGACATAGGCGTTCAGCGACGACGGCGTGGGCGGGTGCGCGTCGTCGTAGCGGCACGGCGGTACGTCGCGGGCCGCGGCGGCGCCGGGCGGGTTCCCCGCCACCTCCGGGGCGCGGTCCCCCTGCCGGTCCTCCGGTGTGTCCGGTGTGTCCGGTGTCCCGGGGGAGGAGCCGGACGGGGCCGGTGACCCGCTCGGACCGGCCGTGTCCGTACCGACCCGGACGATGGCCGGCGGCCCGTCCTTCGGCGCGTCCCCGGCGGGGGAGCAGTCGAGGGTCAGCGCGCCGGGGTCGGTGGCGGTCCCGTCCGCGGTGCCGAGCTCCAGGTCGACGGCGAGGTTCCCGGCGGAGAACGTCAGATCGCCGTCGCTCCGCCCGGTCACCGACGGGACGTCGCCCGCCGTGGTCAGCGTCAGCGGCCCGGATCCGGGAAGGGCGGCCGGCTCCGCGGTGCCGTGCCAGGTGGCCTCGGCGGCGGCCTCGTTCTGGGCGACGCCGACGGTGAGGCGGGTGGCGGCCCGCACGGTGGTGGCCTTGAGCGCGGTGAGGTCCGCGACCGCTTCCGCCGGCAGTTCCACCGTGGTGGTGACACCGGCGGGTGAGATCGCCTCGCCCGCCTCCACCCGGTCCGGGAACGTCGCCGAGACGTGTACCTCGACGGGCTGCCGTCCGGACGGGAGCGCGCAGACGTAGGGGAGTTCGGCGTCCACCTCCTGGGTGCCCGCGGCGGACGCCGCGGCCGGGACCGTGGCGGCGAGCGCGACGAACGCACCGACCGCCGCGCTCCTGGCACGGACCCGGGGCGGCCGCGACACGGCGGCTCGTTGGCCTTTCATACGACTCCGCTCGAGTAGGAGGACCGGTGTCCGCGGAACGTGACGCAGAGCCCGCGTCCGCCCGGCCGGGAGCGCCGGCCGGGTGGGACACGGGCGGATGGCGCCCTACGGGTTGGAGCCGACGATGGTCGGGATGGTGCTGGTGCCCCTGGCCTTGACGGCGTAGTTGCCCCTGAAGGTGGGCCTGGTGTTGACCGTGACCACCGAACCGCAGTTGACGGGGGCGGGGTTGGAACTGACGGCCAGGTCGCCGGCGACGCTGTTGACCGCCAGGACGCCGGTGGAGTTGGTGTAGGTGGCCGAGGCCTTGCCGACCACCGTGAACTTGCAGGCGCCGGCGGTCACGTTGGCCCTGACGTTGCCGACGTGGCCCTTGGTGACGCCGGTCGAGGCGGTGTAGTCCTGCGCGACGACGGTCCAGGGGGTGACCGCCACGGTGGTGACGTTGCCCAGGACGCTGGTGCACGGCGAGCCGGAGGTGCCGAAGTTGATGGCGTTGATGCCGGCGACCGTCGCCGGGTTGCCGGTGTTGCTCTGCAGAGCGCCCGACGCTCCCGAGGTGGTGCACGTCATCGGGATGGTGGCGGTCAGCACGATGTTGCTGACGTTCGTGGCGGTGAACTCGGCCGGCGACGGGGTGACGGTCCACACCGTGGACGGCACTGCCGAGGCGGGGGAGAGGGTGAGGCCGAAGGCGGCCGTGGCCGCGCCCGTCACGACAGCGGTCCTTCTGAGGGTTTTCTTCATGGCTCGGGGAGTCTCCTTGTGGATCGACCGGCAGAGGTGGGCCGTGGCCGAAGCGATCGAGGGGCGGCCGTGCGGCCCGCGGCTCGGTGTTCCCTGTCCGCGAGCCATGACGTTACTTGCGGGAAACTTAGCCGAACAATGCCGCCGTTCATGATTCTTTGAAAAGCGAAACCACCTGTTCCCGGGGTGAGCGGTTCGCGGGCCGTCCTGCTCACCCGCCGCCAATACCGAGACTTCCGGCCGACGTCCGGAAGTGTTCCGTGGAACGTCCGCCGCCGAGCCGATCCGCTCACTCGGTGACAATTCCGAGGGTGCGTTTTGTGTGCGCCGTGACAGGTTTTCCGTGGCCGGAGTCGACCCCCCGGAAAACTCGGATTCCACTCTTGCCCGTCGAGGTTACCCGGCCGTAACGTGCCGGTGTGGTGCTCGGTTCCAGGTCGGTGGCCCCCGTCGGCCGGAGCCATGACGGATGCTTTCCGGCCGCGCCCTTCCGCTGGGGCCGGACGTCCGTCGGCAGGGTCTCGCGGATCCGCGCCCCCCGGAGCCGCGAGACCCTGCCCGTCTCCCCGGAGACAGGCACGGGCCGACAGGTTGTCTGCACGGTGACAAAGCCCGGAAAGGCGGCGGGGGCCGGCGTCGCACCCGTTGTCAGTACGCTCCGCGCCGACTCAACGTGCGCCGGCGGCGCACGTGAGGACACACGTCCGCTGGAGGTGATATGGGAATCGAAGTCGTGGTCGAGGGCCTGACCAAGTCCTTCGGCAAGCAGAGCATCTGGCGGGACGTGACACTCACCCTTCCTGCCGGGGAGGTGAGCGTGATGCTGGGGCCGTCGGGCACCGGGAAGACCGTTTTCCTGAAGTCGCTCATAGGGTTGCTCAAGCCCGAGAAGGGCCGTGTCCTCATCGATGGGGTGGACATGGTGAACAGCCCCGAAAGGGATGTGTACGAGACCCGGAAGCTGTTCGGTCTCATGTTCCAGGACGGAGCCCTTTTCGGGTCCATGTCCCTCTTCGACAACATCGCCTTCCCGCTGCGCGAGCACACCCGCAAGAAGGAGTCCGAGATCCGCCGTGTCGTCATGGAACGGATCGAGGTCGTCGGGCTGCTGGGCGCGGAGGGCAAGCTCCCGGGGGAGATCAGCGGCGGCATGCGCAAGCGGGCCGGCCTGGCCCGCGCGCTCGTGCTGGACCCGCAGATCATCCTCTGCGACGAGCCGGACTCCGGGCTCGACCCGGTCCGCACCGCCTACCTCTCCCAACTGCTGATCGACCTGAACGCGCAGATCGACGCGACGATGCTGATCGTCACCCACAACCTCGACATCGCCGCCACCGTGCCGGACAACATGGGGATGCTCTTCCGGCGCGAGCTCGTCACCTTCGGTCCGCGCGAGGTGCTGCTCACCAGCGAGGAGCCGGTCGTGGCCCAGTTCCTCGGCGGCCGGCGCGAGGGCCCCATCGGGATGTCCGAGGAGAAGGACGCGGCCACCCTCGCCGCCGAGGCGGACGCCGCCGGCTCCGCCGCGGCCCGGCCCCGCACCATCGTCCCGCAGCTGGAGCCGTCGCCCGGCCTCCCGCCGCGCCGGGCCGTCTCCCGGCGACGTGAGCGTGTCATGGGCATGATCGACCAGTTGCCGCCCGCCGCGCGCTCCGCCATCCGCCGGACCTACGCGCAGAGCGCCGGGGCGCCCACCCTGCCGATGCCCGCCGCCGGGAGCGGCGCATGATCACCGGTGCGCTGCGGCAGACCGGCCGGCTGTTCGCACTCGCCGCCGAAGTGAGCCGAGCCGTCTTCCGAAGACCCTTCCAGTTCCGCGAGTTCGTCGAGCAGTTCTGGTTCGTCGCGAGCGTCACCATCCTGCCCGCCGCCCTCGTCTCGATCCCCTTCGGCGCCGTCATCGCACTTCAGGTCGGCTCCCTGACCCAGCAGATGGGAGCCCAGTCGTTCACCGGGGGCGCCAGCGTCCTCGCCGTCGTCCAGCAGGCGAGCCCGCTCATCGTGGCCCTGCTGATCGCCGGCGCCGGCGGCTCCGCCATCTGCGCCGACCTCGGTTCCCGCAAGATCCGCGAGGAGCTCGACGCCATGGAGGTCATGGGCGTCTCGCCCGTGCAACGCCTGGTCGTGCCCCGGGTCCTGGCAACCATGGGCGTGGCGGTCCTGCTCAACGGCCTGGTCTCCGTCGTCGGCACCCTCGGCGGCTACTTCTTCAACGTCATCATGCAGAACGGCACCCCCGGCGCCTACCTGTCCAGCTTCTCCGCCCTCGCCCAGCTCTCCGACCTGTACATCAGCGAACTCAAGGCGCTGGTCTTCGGATTCATCGCGGGCATCGTCGCCGCCTACCGGGGCCTCAACCCGCGCGGCGGCCCCAAGGGTGTCGGCGACGCCGTCAACCAGTCCGTCGTCATCACCTTCCTCCTGCTCTTCTTCGTGAACATGGTGATGACGGGCATCTACCTCCAGATCGTCCCGCCGAAGGGAGGCTGAGGCCCGATGGCCTCCCCGTTCGTCCTGCTCGACCGCTCCGGCGACCACCTGCTCTTCTACGCCCGGGCGCTGCTGTGGGTCCCACGGACCCTGCACCGCTACCTCAAGGAGGTGCAGCGCCTCCTCGCCGAGGTCGCCTTCGGCTCCGGCGGCCTCGGCGTCATCGGCGGCACCATCGGCGTGATGGCCGCGATGACGCTCTTCACCGGAACCGTCGTCGGACTCCAGGGCTACGCGGCCCTCGACCAGATCGGCACGGCCGCGTTCACCGGATTCGTCTCCGCCTACTTCAACACCCGCGAGATCGCCCCCCTCGTCGCCGGACTCGCCCTCTCGGCGACCGTCGGCGCCGGTTTCACCGCCCAGCTCGGCGCCATGCGCATCAACGAGGAGGTCGACGCCCTGGAGGGGATGGGGATCCGCTCCATGCCCTACCTGGTCACCACGCGCATCATCGCCGGAATCGTCGCCATCGTCCCGCTCTACGCGATCGGGCTGCTCTCCTCCTACCTGGCGTCCCGCTACGTGACCGTCCTGTTCAACGGCCAGTCCCGGGGCACGTACGACCACTACTTCAACCTGTTCCTCTCCCCGACGGACGTCCTGCTCTCGGTGCTGAAGGTGCTGGTCTTCAGCGTGATGGTGATCCTCGCCCACTGCTACTACGGCTACCGCGCCACGGGCGGCCCCGCCGGCGTCGGCGTCGCCGTCGGCCGGTCCGTGCGCAACGCCATCGTGCTGATCAGCGTCACCGACTTCTTCCTGTCGCTCGCCCTGTGGGGCGCGACCACGACCGTGAAGGTGGCGGGGTGAGATGAGCGGAGCACGAGGCGAGACGCTGCGCCACCGGTCCGCCGGGGTGGTGTTCCTGCTGGTGCCCGCCCTGCTGGTCTGGCTGGCCGTCGCCGTCTACGACAAGAAGTTCACCGACTCCGACCCGGTGGTCGTCGAGACCGACAGCGTCGGCAACGAGATGCACCTGGGCGCCGAGGTCAAACTGCGCGGCGTCGTCGTCGGCGAGGTCCGCGCCATCGACGCCACCGGTGACGGGGCCCGGCTCACCCTCGCCATGAAACCCGGCGCCCTCGACGACGTCCCCTCCGACGTCCGCGCGCAGATGCTGCCGACCACCCTGTTCGGCGAGCGGTTCGTGGCCCTCGTACCGCCCGAGGCCCCCTCGGGCCGGCCGCTGGCAGCCGGGGCCGTCATCCCCCAGGACCGCTCCGAGAACGCCGTCGAACTCCAGCAGGTCCTCGACGACGTCCTGCCGATGCTCACCGCGGTCCAGCCGCAGAAGCTGTCCGCGACCCTGTCGGCCGTCTCGCGGGCGCTGGAGGGACGCGGCGACCGGCTCGGTGACACGCTCGTGCGACTGGACGCGCACCTGAAGGAGTTCAACCCCCACCTGCCCGCCCTCAACCGGGACCTCAAGCACCTCGTGAAGGTCGGCCACGTCTACGCGGACGCCGCGCCCGACGTCATCACGGCGCTCACCGACCTCACCACCACCAGCGGCACCCTCGCCGAACAGGAGGCCGCGTACGCCGGCACCCTCGGTGCCACCACCCGGACGGCCGAGGACATGACGGCCTTCCTGCGGAGGAACAAGGACAACATCATCCGGCTCGCCGCCACCGGCAGGCCCACCCTGGAACTGCTCGCCGAGTACTCCCCCTCCTTCCCCTGCACCCTGCGGACCCTCGCCGAGTTCGTGCCCGCCATGGACAAGGCGCTCGGCAAGGGCACCGACCGGCCCGGCATCCACGTCGACGTCACCACCGTCCGCTCCCGAGGCGCCTACCTCCCCGGCCGGGACACCCCGGTGTACGACTCCGGCGGGGGCCCCCGCTGCCCCTCCGTGCCCTACCTCGGCACCCTCGCCCGGCCCGCCGCACAGGCGTCCGCGGCGGCCGACCAGGACCTCGGACCCGCCAACTCCCCGCAGGAGAACGACCTCGTCAACGAACTGCTCGCACCCGCCGCCGGCCGGCCCCCCGGTGATCTGCCCGACTGGAGCAGCCTGCTCGTCGGTCCGGCCTACCGCGGCACGGAGGTGACCCTCGGATGACCGCCCCGGACCACGCGCCCACCCGGCGCCGCCCGCTGACCGGTCCGCTGCTCAAGTCCCTGGTCTTCGTGGTGGTCACCGGCATCGCCACGACCGTGCTCGGCCTCAGTGTCGCCGACACCGGTGTCCGTACCGGCACCACCACCTACCGGGCCCTGTTCACCGACGTCACCGGACTCGTCGACGGCGACAGCGTACGGATCTCCGGGGTGAAGGTCGGCGAGGTGACCGACGTCCGCGTCGTGCGACGGCGCACCGCACAGGTCACCTTCACCGTCCGCGACGACCGCCGGCTGCCCCGGTCGGCCACCGCCGCCGTGAAGTACCTCAACATGGTCGGCCAGCGCTACGTCGCCCTCGACCGCGGCAGCGGCGACCTCACCGGCACGCTCGGGGCGGGCGGCACCATCCCGCTCGACCGCACCACGCCCGCCCTCGACCTGACCCTGCTCTTCAACGGGTTCAAGCCGCTGTTCGAGGGACTGTCCCCGCAGGACGTCAACGAACTCGCCGGATCGATCGTGCAGGTGCTCCAGGGCGAGGGCGCCACCGTCGACGGGCTGATCCGCCGCATCGGCTCGCTCAGCACGACCGTCGCCGCCAAGGACGAGGTGATCGGCCAGGTCGTCGACAACCTCACCACCGTCCTGGAGACGCTCAACGACCGCGAGGACGGCTTCGACGACCTCGTCGTCACCCTGCGGGACCTCGTCACCGGCTTCAACGACGACCGCGAACCCCTCGGCGAGGCGGTCGAGGCCATGGGCGACCTGACCACCGTCACCGCCGGTCTCCTCGAGGACGGACGCGCTCCCCTCAAGGAGGACATCCGCGAACTGGGCCGGCTCTCGACGGGCCTGGGCGAACACACCCCGCAGATCGAGGACTTCCTCGACCGGACCCCCGCCAAGATGACCGCCCTGGCCCGCCTGTCCTCCTACGGATCGTGGTTCAACCTCTACCTCTGCGAGGCACGCGTGAGCGGAGTGACCACCTCCGACGGCTCGAAGCCGCCGACCGGCATCGCGATCACCGAATCGAGGTGCCGCGGATGAGACCCCTCGCACGACGCGACCGGACCGGCCGGCCGGCCGGGCCCCGGCGCCCGCGGCTCAAGCCGGTCAAGGAACGCGACCCCGTCGCCGTCGCCGTCGTCGGACTGCTCGCCCTCGCCCTGCTCGCCGTCCTCGTCCACCACGTGGACCGGCTGCCGTTCGGCGGCGGTACGCACTACAGCGCCGACTTCTCCGAGGCCGCCGGCCTCGACGAGGGCGACGAGGTGCGCATCGCCGGCGTCAAGGCGGGCGAGGTCACCGGCGTCGCCCTCGACGGTGACAGGGTGAAGGTCACCTTCGAGGTCGAGGACGCCTGGATCGGCGACCGGACGACCGCCGCCATCGCCATCAAGACCCTCCTCGGCGACAAGTACCTGGCGCTCGACCCGCTCGGCTCCGGTCGGCAGGACCCCGGCAGCCGCATCCCGCTGTCCCGCACCACCTCCCCCTACGACGTGACCCAGGCGTTCCAGGACCTCGGCTCCACCGTCGAGGACATCGACACCCGGCGGCTCGCGGAGAGCTTCGAGACCATCTCCGACACCTTCGAGAACTCCCCGCCCCATGTGCGCACCGCAGCCGACGGCCTGTCCGCGCTGTCGAGGTCCGTCTCCGAACGCGACGCGAAGCTCTCCGAACTCCTCAAGGGCAGCGCCCGGTTCACCAAGACACTGGAGAACAAGAAGTCCAGCTTCGAGACCCTCATCGAGGACGGCGGCTCCCTGCTCGGCGAACTGAAGGACCGCCGCGGCGCCATCCGGGCCCTGCTCAAGGGCAGCAGGGAACTCGGCACCGAGATCAGCGGCCTCGTCGACGACAACGAGAAGCAGCTCGGCCCCACCCTCAAGGCCCTCGGCCGGGTCACCGGCGTCCTGGAGGAGAACAACGCCCAGCTCGGCAGGACCCTCGCGCTGGTCGGCCCGTACTACCGCCTCGTCGGCAACACCCTGGGCAACGGCCGCTGGTTCGACAGCTACCTGTGCGGCGTCGTCCCCCGCGACTACCTGCCCGAGACGTCCCTGCCCGAGACCGGCTGCCTGCCGCCGAAACAGGCGGCGGCCCGGGGGAACGGTGAACGATGAGCAGACGCAGAAAAGTCCTCACCGGCCTGTGCGCCCTCGCGGTGCTCGTCGCCGCAGGACTGACCGCGGTCCGGGTCCTCGACTCCGACGGCACCCGCATCACCGCCTACTTCGACCGCGCCGTCGGCGTCTACGCCGGGTCCGACCTGCGCGTCCTCGGTGTGCGGGTCGGCGAGGTGGAGTCGGTGCGGCCGCAGGGCACCACGGTGCGCGTCGGCCTCCTCCTGGACGAGGGCGTGAAGGTCCCCGAGGGCGCGCGGGCCGTCGTCGTCGCGCCGAGCGTCGTCGCCGACCGCTACGTACAGCTCACCCCCGCCTACGGCTCGGGCCCCGCCCTCGCCGAGGGCGCCGTGCTGCCCGCCGCGCGCAACCGCACCCCCGTCGAGATCGACCAGCTCTACGACTCGATCACCGAACTCGGCGAGGCGCTCGGCCCGGACGGCGCCAACTCCGGTGGCGCCCTCGCCGAACTGCTGAGCACCGGCGCCGCCAACCTCGACGGCAACGGCGAGGCCATCGGCGACGGCATCGAGGAGTTCGGCAAGGCGGCCAGGACCCTCGACGGCAGCAGCGGCGACCTGTTCGGCACGCTGCGCAGACTCCAGACCTTCACCACCATGCTGAAGGAGAAGGACACCGACGTGCGCACCGCACAGGAACGCCTGGACGAGGTCGTCGGCTTCTTCGCCGACAACAAGGACGACCTCGCCGGCGCGCTCGAAGAGCTCGGCACCGCCCTAGGCCAGGTCAAGACCTTCATCGAGGACAACCGGGGCGAGCTGAAGGAGAACGTCGACCGGCTCGTGCCCCTCACCCGGACCCTCGTCGAGCAGCGGACCTCGCTCGCCGAGGCGCTGGACGTGGCGCCGCTGGCCGCGGGCAACGTCGTGGACGCCTACAACCCCGACACCCGCACCCTCGACGGCCGCGCCGACCTCAACGAGATCAGCATGGGCGGACCGCTGCTGCCGCTGCCCGCGGCGGGCGGCTCCTCCACCAGCGGGGAGGGGGGGCGGTGAAGCGCGGCACACGGGACTCCGGTCCGAGGACCGCGGCGGTGAAGCGCGGCGTGCTCACCACGGGCGGCGTCGCCGGCCTCACCCTGGGCGGACTGATCGCCCTCGGCCTCGGCTTCGCCCTCGCCCTCGGCGCCGTCACCGTCGAACCGCCACGCTTCGACGGCATCGAGGACCTGCCGCTGCCCGGCGGCGCCGACCTCGGAGACCACCCCTACACCGTCACCGCGGAGCTCCGGGACGTGCTCAGCCTGGTCCCGCAGTCCGCGGTGAAGGTCAACGACGTCGCCGTCGGCCGGGTCACCGCCGTCGAACTCGGCCGCGACGACTGGTCGGCCCGCGTCACCATGAGGATCAACGGCGACGTACGGCTGCCCGCCGACGCCACCGCCCGCCTCGAACAGTCCAGCCTGCTGGGCGAGAAGTACGTCCAGCTCGTCGCGCCCGACCGGCGGACCGGAACCGGAAGGCTGGAGGACGGGGCCGTCATCCCGGTCTCCCGCACCAGCCGCAACACCGAGGTCGAGGAGGTGTTCGGCGCGCTGTCCCTGCTCCTCAACGGCGGCGGGGTCGACCAGCTCAGGACCATCACCCGGGAACTCGGCGCGGCGCTCGACGGCCGCGAGCCCGAGGTCCGCTCCGTGCTGAAACGGGTCAACACCCTGGTGACCGAGCTCGACGACCACCGGGGCGACATCACCGACGCCCTCGACGCCGTCAACCGGCTCTCCACGACCCTCGCCACCCGCAAGGACGACGTCGGCACCGTGCTCACCGACCTATCCCCCGGACTGAGGACGCTCGAGGAGCAGCGCGGCTCACTGCTGACCATGCTGCGCTCCCTCGACACGCTCTCCGGCGTCGCCGTCACCACCATCGACGCGAGCAAGGACGACATGATCGCCGATCTCAAGGCCATCGCGCCGACCCTGAAGGCGCTCGCGGACGCGGGCACGGACCTGCCCGACTCACTGGAGGTGCTGCTGACGTACCCGTTCACCGACGAGGTGCTGCGCGGGGTGAAGGGCGACTACCTCAACGTGTACCTGGACATGGCCGCCGTGCCCGGGACCCGGGTGATCCCGCCGCTGGTGCCCCAGGAGACCGCGCCGCCCTCCGCCCCGGCGGACGGCGGGCCGGCAGTGGCCGGGAGGGAGCGGTCCGGCGGGAGGACGGGCGGGGAACGGGAGTCCGTCCCGCCACCGGAGGCCCCGTCCCGGCGGTCCTCGCCGACGCCGTCCTCCCCCCTGCCCCTGCCCGCCGTCCCCGCCACCGGGTCGGCGGCCGTACGGGGAGGTGAGCCGGGGTGATCACCCTCGCCGTACGGCTGAAGAACCTCGCCTTCCTCGTCGTCGCCGTCCTCGCCCTCTCCTTCCTCGGCATCCGCTACGCCGACCTCGGGCGGTACGTCGGGGTCGCCGACTACTACACCGTCGACGTACGACTTCCGGTCACGGGCGGGCTGTTCACCCATTCCGACGTCACCTACCGGGGCGTTTCCGTGGGCCGCGTCGGACCGATCGGCCTGACCGCCGACGGTGTCGTCGCCGAACTGCGCGTCAAGAAGTCCGCCCCGCGCATCCCCGCCGACACCCGCGCCGTGGTCGCCGGCCTCTCCGCGGTGGGCGAGCAGTACATCGACCTGCGGCCCGAGAGCGACGGCGGCCCCTACCTCGCCGAGGGCGCCCGCATCGAACAGGCCGACACCCAGGTGCCCGCGCCCGTCACCGACATGCTCGCCGGCGTCGACGACCTCGTCGGCTCCGTCCCGCTCGACGACCTGCGCACGGTCGTGGACGAGTTCGGCAAGGCCTTCGAGGGGCACGGCGACGACCTCCAGGTCCTGCTCGACAGCGGCAGCGCCTTCGTGGAGGCCGCCGACCGCGCCCTGCCGTCCACCACCAGGCTCATCACCGACGGCGAGACCGTCCTGCGCACCCAGGCCGAAGAGGAGCGGGCCATCCGCGACTTCGCCGTCGGGGCGGAGGAGCTGGCCCGTACCCTCAAGGGCTCCGACGCCGACCTGCGCCGCCTCCTCACCGTCGCCCCCGAGGCCGCCACCCAGGTCAGCGGCGTCCTGCGGGACCTCGACCCGAGCCTCGGCGTCGTCCTCGCCAATCTGCTCACCACCTCCGAGATAGCCGTCACCCGGCAGCGCGGCACGGAGGAACTCCTCGTGAAGTACCCGGCGGCCGTCGCCGCCGGCGCCACCGCCGTCGACGGAGGGAAGCTGAACCTCGGCATGGCCGTCACCTTCTTCAAGCCCCTGCCCTGTACCGCCGGATACGGCGCCACGCGCTACCGCAACGGGCTCGACCTCGGCACCACGCCCGCCCTCAACACCGGCGCGGCCTGCACCGCCTCCGCCGCTGACGGGTTCAACGTGCGCGGTTCGGCGAACGCTCCGAAGGGCGGCCCGGTGCCCGACCCGGCCAGGCCCGGGTCCCTGCCCTCCGGCAGCGGTGGGACGCGGACGGGCGGACCGGCCGCACTGCCCGGCGCCCTCGCCCTGCCCGGCCAGGACGGCGAGGCGCCGCGGGACATGGCGGACCTCCTCGCCCCGGCCGGCGGGAGCACGCGATGAACGGGGTCCGTGTCCTCACCGGCGTGGGGCTGGCCCTGGCGCTCGGCTTCTGCGGCACCGGCGCGTGGACGTACGCGCAGGCACGCACCGACGACGCGCTCGCGTACGGCAGGGAGCGCGACCGGGCGCTCGCCGACGGACGGGCGGGCGTCGCCGTGCTCACCACGCTCGACGCCTCCACCCGGCAGCGGGCGGAGCGGGGCGTCCGGGCCTGGCGCGAGGCCTCCACCGGACCGCTGCGCGAGGAACTGGGCCGCGCCGAGGCGAGGGCGGGCGCCTCGGCGCGCGGCACGGTCACCGAGGCGGCCGTCACCGCGCTCGACACGCGGGCCGGCACGGCCAAGCTGATCACCACCGTCCGCGTCGAGGTCACGCCCGCCGGGACGAGGAAGCCGGCCGCCGACCGCAAACGCCTGGAGGTGGTCCTGGCCCGTACGGGCGAGGGGGAGTGGAAGGTGAAGGCGCTGAGCGCGGTGCCGCTCTCGGGGGAGCGGGAGGACGGGGACCGATGACGCTGACACGGCTGCTGCGCGGCAGGGCGCAGGATCCCGCGCGGGGCGCGGCCCCGGGCACGGGCGCCGACCGG
The DNA here is from genome assembly GCF_041380215.1 of Streptomyces pimonensis. NCBI lineage: Bacteria > Bacillati > Actinomycetota > Actinomycetes > Kitasatosporales > Streptomycetaceae > Streptomyces > Streptomyces pimonensis. The sequence continues at coordinate 97,121 of NZ_JAHWZY010000012.1, read as the reverse complement.
GATCCGGCCCCGGGCACGGAGGGCCCCGGTACGGACTCGCCCCCGGGGGCCGTGCCCGCGCGGGACGAGGCTCCGGCGCCCGGCGAGGAGGCCTCCACGGGAGGGGCGTGCGGGAACGGGCCCCTCGCGGGCGGGGCGTTCGAGGACGGTGCGGACGAGGGCGGGAGGTCCGCGAGCGGATTTCCCGGGGACGGGACGTCCGACGACGGCCTCCCAGCCGCCGGGCCTTCCGGGGGCGTACGCTCCGGCAGGAAGCCCTCCGGGGAGGAGCCCTCCGGGGAGGAGCCCCCCGCGGACCGGGCGGACGGTGTCCGCGCACCCCGGCCGCCGGGCGGCCGTCTGCGGCGGGCCGCCCTCGCCGGGACCGCCGCGCTGCTCGTCCTCGGCGGCTGCGGCTTCCTCCACGCCGCCCACCGGCTCGAGTCGGCCGAGTCGGCCCGGAACCGCGCGCTCACCGACGCCGAGGCCACCCACCGCGTCGCCGGCGAGATCGCCCACGCCCTCGCCCGTGTCTTCTCCTACACACCGGACGGCACCGCGGCCGCCGAGCGCTCCGCGCGCTCCGCCCTCGGCGGCCGCGCCGCCCGCCAGTACCAGGAACTCCTCGCCCGGGTTCGCGAGGACCTCACCGAGCAGCGCGTCACCCTGAGCACCCGTGCCGTCCGCACCGGGGTGATCGAACTCGACGGCGAAAGGGCACGCCTGCTGGTCTTCCTCGACCAGACCTCCCGCCGCGGCAAGGACGAGGCCACCACCGCTGCGGCCCAGCTCACCGTCACGGCCCGGCTGGAGAACGACCGTTGGCGGATCGTCGACCTCAAGGCCCGCTGATCCGTGCGCGGGAGACTGGAGCACCCCATGAAAAGCGCGGTCCGCGTCCTCACCGCACACCGCCCCGGTCCGCTGTCGTCGCTGGCCGTCGCCCTCACGCTCGCCGCGGGCGGCTTCGCGGCCTGGGCGGGGCAGGACTGGTACGGCGCGGCCCACGACGACCGGGCCGCGTACGCCGCGCAACGGGACGAGGCGCTCGCCGCGGGGGAGCAGGCCGTGCAGAACCTCAACACGCTCGACCACCGGGACCTGGACCAGGGCCTCGACCTGTGGGAGTCGTCGACCACCGGTGAACTGCACGAGCAACTGAAGTCAGGACGCTCGGAGTTCGCGCACCAGGTGAGAGAGGCGAAGACGGTCACCACGGCCCGGGTGCTGTCGGGCGCGGTCGCCGAACTCGACGACCGCGCGGGCCGCGCCCGGGTGCTGGTCGCCCTGCGCGTCACCGTCAGGGCGTCCGACGGAGCGAGGACGGACAAGGACAGCCGCATGCTCGGCGAACTCACCCGCACCGGGGGCCGGTGGAAGCTGAGCGCCCTGGGGCAGGCCCCCGTGGGCGGCGCACCGACCGGCTGACCCGGCTCCGTACCGCGCAAGCCGCCGCACCGAGAGGACAGCACGATGTCGACGACCCGCCACCACATCAACCGCCAGCGGCGCCGCCAGGCCCGCGAGACCCGGCCCACCACCCCCGCCGGGGTCCCGGCCGGCGCCGGGAGCCAAAGCCGTACGGGTGGCACGGCCGTCCTGCCGTCCGTCGGCCGCCCGTCCCCCGCGCGGCCGGTCGGGGAGGGGGAGGACGGGAAGGCGCCCGCGGCCGGTGGACGGGCGGCCCGTGCCCGGCCGCGCCGCCCGGTGGGCCTCGCGGCGCTCTGCGCGCTGACCGTGCTCCTCGGCGGCTTCGCCGGCTGGGCGCACGCGAAGGCCGAGGCGCTCCGGGACGACCCCGCGCGGCGCAACACCGCCCTGACCGATCCCGCCCGCACGGGCGAGATCGGGGGACAGACGTCCAAGGCCGTCGACCGGCTCTTCTCCTACGACCACACCGACCCCGGCGCCCTCGAGAAGGCGGCGCGGGACCTCCTCACGGGAAAGGCCGTCGACCAGCACCGCACCCTGCTCGCCGATGTCCGCGAACGGGCCGACGAACAGAAGGCGGTGATCACCACGACGGTCACCGAGAGCGCGGTCGGACGGATCGACGGCCACCGGGCCCGGGTCCTCGTCTACGCCGACCAGAGCAGCGTCGCCACCGCCGGGGACAGCACCGCCGCGGACGGGGCGGGCGGGAGGGACGAGGGCGCGTACGCGGGCGCCATGCTCGCCGTCGACGTCGTGCTCCGCGACGGCCGGTGGCTCGTCTCCGGCATCGACACCTTCGGCCGCTGAAGGCCGCGCGACCGACGGGACCCACGGGCGTGACCGCCCCCGCATCCGACAGGAGTGACAGCCATGCCCGTACGCCGCACACGACGTCCGCGCACCGGCCGGGCCCGCAGGGGACTGCGGACGACCGCCGTCACCGTGGCGGCCATGGCGGCCCTCACGGCCTCCCGGGCCCCCGGACTCGTCGGGGACACGCGGGACGACCGCGCCGCCCCGCCCGCCGACGACATGCGCAGCACTGCGGCGGGCGGCCCGTACGCCGATCCCGTTCCGCCCGGTGACGGCTCCTACCACACCGAACTCCCGCCCCTGACGACCCCGGACACCGCCCCGGCCGCCCCGGCGCTCGTGCGGGACCTCCGCTCCCAGTCGGGCATCCCGGCCACCGTGCTGCGCGCCTACCGCGCCGCCGAGGCCTTTGTCGGCAGGACGGACCCCGGCTGCCGGCTGCCCTGGGAACTGCTCGCGGCGATCGGCAAGGTCGAGTCCGGCCAGGCGCGCGGCGGCGCGGTCGACCGGAACGGCACCACACGGGGCCGGATCACCGGGCCACCGCTCGACGGCCGGGGTTTCGCCCTGATCCGGGACACGGACGGGGGCGCCCACGACGGTGACACGGTCTACGACCGCGCGGTGGGACCGATGCAGTTCCTGCCGTCCACCTGGGCCCGCTGGGGCACGGACGGCAACGGCGACGGCCGCGCCGACCCGAACAACGTCTTCGACGCGGCCCTGGCGGCCGGCCGCTATCTGTGCGCGGGCGACCGGGACCTGGGCCGGGCCGCGGACCTGGACCGGGCGGTCCTCGGCTACAACCACTCGCGCCCCTACCTGAGGCTGGTCAGGTACTGGCTGGACTTCTACAGCCGGGGGGTCCACACCGTCCCCGACGGCGAGGGCACCGTCCCGAGGAGCCCCGGCGCGGGCGGCGCCACCCCGGCGACCGGGCCCGTCGACGGCGGGGGGGACCGGGGCGAGGGCGGGGGCATCGTCATCGGCCCGGACCCGAGCAAGCCGGGCAGCCCCGGGCCGTCCCCGTCCCCGTCCGCTCCGACGTCCGCCCCGGCGCCCGCCTCCCCGTCCCCGGATCCCTCGCCGACGGCGTCCCCGACGGGCCGGGATCCCTGGCAGCCGCCCGGCGAGTCCCCCACCGAGACCCCTTCGCCGTCGCCGGACCCGACGGACCCGGGCCCCACGCCCACCGGCCCGGACGACTGTTCCACGGAGTCCGCGACCCCGTCCCCCGACCCGGCCGCCCCGCCCTGCCCGGCTCCGACGGACACCGCGACCGGGTGAGGAGGGCCCCGGAGAACCGCGCACACCCCGCCGCCGGGCGTGCGCGGTTCTCCGGGGCCGGCGCCAGGAGAGGCTGCGCGGGCCATTGACGCGCACCTGGTTCGATTCTACGGTCCGTTCGAACTTGCGATCGTCGTCCGAAATTCCGAACGGCCTTCTCGCCCCCACCGCAAGGAGAACCCCGTATGAGCCGCACCCTCCGCAAGCGCACCGCGCTCCTCGCGCTCCCCGCCGCCGCCCTCCTGGCGCTGATGCCGACCACCGCCTCGGCGTACCCAGGCCCCGGCCGCGTCACCGGTTCCGTCGTCACGCACGACCCGTCGATGATCCGGACCTCCTCCGGGCAGTACCTCCTCTACGCCACCGGCGGCGGCATCGCCAGCAAGACCTCCGCCGACCGCACCGCCTTCTCCGCCGGTGCCGACGCGTTCTCGTCCCGGCCGGGCTGGTGGCGGAACTACTCCTCCGTGCCGGAGGCCTGGGCACCGGACATCTCGTACCACGGCGGCAAGTACCTGATGTACTACTCCGTCTCGAAGTTCGGGTCGAACACCTCCGCCATCGGGCTGGCCGGCTCCACCACCGGACAGCCGGGCAGCTGGACCGACTACGGCATCGTCCACACCTCGAACTCCTCCAGCGACTTCAACGCCATCGACCCCAACCTCTTCGTCGACGACGACGGCAAGTGGTGGCTGTCCTTCGGAAGTTGGTGGACCGGGATCAAGATGATCCGGATCGATCCGTCCACCGGGAAGCAGCTCTCCTCCCACACCACCCGCTACTCGCTCGCCTCCCGCCCCTCCGGGACGAAGGCCGTGGAGGCGCCGTTCATCGTCAAGCGGGGCGGCTACTACTACCTCTTCGCCTCGTACGACACCTGCTGCGCCGGCACCGGCTCCACCTACAAGGTCAAGGTCGGCCGCGCCACCAGCGTCACCGGGCCGTACCGCGACAGGAACGGCGTCCCGATGATGAACAACGGCGGCACGCCCGTCCTCGAGTCGCACGGCAGCGTCATCGGCCCCGGCGGCCAGTCGATCATGAACGACGTCGACGGGGACCTGATCGTCTACCACTACTACGACGGCAACGACAACGGCACCCCCAAGCTCGGCATCAACCTCCTGAACTGGAGCAGCGGATGGCCCGTCGCCTACTGACCCTGCTGGCCGCGCTGCTGCTCGCCCTCTCACTGGGGCAGCCGTCCGCGCAGGCGGCCTCCTTCGCCAACCCCGTCAAGGCCCAGAAGGGCGCCGACCCGTGGACCGTCCGCCACGACGGCGACTACTACCTGGTCAGCACGTCCTGGACCGACGCCATCACCCTCCGCACGTCGCCCGCCCTCGCCGGCCTCGCCACCGCCCCCAGCGTGCAGGTGTGGCAGGGCGACGCGGCCTCCCGGTGCTGCACCATCTGGGCGCCGGAGCTGCACCACCTCGACGGGCGCTGGTACCTGTACTACGTCGCCGGACAGAACGTCGCCGACCACAACCCCACCCAGCGCAGCCACGTCCTGGAGAGCGCCGGGTCCGGCCCCATGGGGCCCTACAGCTACAACGTGGCCACCGACGGCGGCCACGTCCGCATCGTCAACCAGGCCACCGGCAAGCTGGCCGACGTCGCCGACTGCTCCACCGCGGACGGAGCCGACGTACGGCAGTGGTCCTGGCTGAACAACGGCTGCCAGCAGTGGCGGCTCGACCCCGCGTAGGAACCCGGTGGTTCGACCCACCCGGCCCGCCCCCCGCCGCGTCCGAACGAGGTGACGTTGCCGGCCGTGGATCCTCCCTGTGCGACGGGCCCGTCGCACAGGGGGCCGGGCCCGTCATGCCCGGGTGGCCCGTGCGGGGGAACACGGGCCACCCGGGAGTACGCAGCGGGGCGCGCCGCCGTTCAGCTCATGTGAGGGGAATGCGACGGCGACGGTCCCCGGGACTCATGCCCCGAACGAATGGACCGTCGTCGTCCGGTACGTCCGCCCCGGCCGCAGCACGGTCGACGGGAACGACGGCTGGTTCGGCGAGTTTGGGAAGTGCTGGGTCTCCAGGCACAGTCCGTCGCCCTGCCGGTAGACCCGGCCGCCGGTGCCGACCAGGGTGCCGTCGAGGAAGTTGCCGGAGTAGAACTGCAGGCCCGGCTCGTTCGTCGCGATCCTCAGCGTGCGGCCGGAGGACGGGTCGCGCAGCAGCGCGACCTGCTCGGGACGGCGGGTGACGCCCTTGTCGAGCACCCAGTTGTGGTCGAAGCCCTGCCCGTACAGCACCTGCTGGTGAGCGGTGCGGATGTCCCGGCCGACCGGCTTGGCCCGGCGGAAGTCGAAGGGGGTGGCCGCGACCCGGACCAGTTCGCCCGTGGGGATCAGTCCCGGGCCGACCGGAGTGTAGCGGGAGGCGGCGATGGACAGCTCGTGGTCGTGGACGGAGCCGCTGCCCTCGCCGGCGAGGTTCCAGTAGACGTGGCTGGTGAGGTTGACGACGGTGGCCCTGTCGGTGGTGGCCTCGTAGTCGATGCGCCAGTCGCCGTCGCGGGTGAGGGTGTACGTGACCTTCGCACGCAGCGTGCCCGGGTAGCCCATCTCGCCGTCGACGCTCGTGTGGTAGAGGTACAGACCGACGTCGGAGCCCCGGGTGAACGGCTCGACGTCCCAGACCCGCTTGTCGAAGCCCTGGGCTCCGCCGTGCAGGCTGTTCTCGCCGTCGTTGACGGAGAGCCGGTACTCCTTGCCGTCGAGGGCGAAGCGGCCCTTGTCGATGCGGTTGCCGTAGCGGCCGATCAGGGCGCCGAAGTAGGGACTGGAGGCGACGTACTGCTCGACGGTGTCGAAGCCGAGGGAGACGTTGGCGTACCGGCCGCGGCGGTCGGGGATCTCCAGGGACTGGACGATGCCGCCGTAGGAGAGGACCTTCATCCGGGTGCCGCCGTTCCCCAGCGACCAGCTGTGGACCTCGGTGCCGTCCGCGAGCCTGCCGAAGAGCGACTTCACCGGCTTCCCCCCGCCCGGCGAGGCGTGCGCCGTCCCGCCCAGGGCGGTGGTGGCGGCGACACCGGCCGCCGCGGCCCCTGCGATGACCGTGCGTCTGTTCAGTTCCATCCGTGCGGCTCCCGAGAAGGAAGGGGCCCCGCCTTCCGGCGGGGCCCGAGCTGACTTACGAACCGGACTTGCGCTTGTTCCACACGTCGAAGCCGACCGCGGCCAGCAGGGCGAGCCCCTTGATGACCTGCTGCCAGTCGGTGCCGACGCTGAGGAGGTTCATGCCGTTGTTCAGCACGCCGAGGACGAGACCGCCGATGATCGCGCCGAGCACGGTGCCGACACCGCCGCTCATGGACGCGCCGCCGATGAACGCCGAGGCGATCGCCTCCAGTTCGTAGTTCAGGCCCGCCTTCGGAGAGGCCGCGTTCAGGCGGGCGGCGATCGCCAGACCCGCCAGGGCCGCGAGCACGCCCATGTTCAGGAAGACCAGGAAGGTGACCTTCTTGTCCTTCACGCCGGACAGCTTCGCCGCCGGCAGGTTGCCGCCGATCGCGTAGATGTGCCGGCCGAAGACCGCGTTCCGCATGAGGTAGCCGTAGCCGACCACCAGCGCGCCCAGTACCAGCAGGATGATCGGGGCGCCCTTGTAGCTGGCGAGGAGCAGGGTGACCGTGAGGAGCGCGGCGGCGATGGCGACGAGCTTCAGCAGGAAGAGGTTGAACGGCACCACGTCCAGCGTGAACTCCTGCTGGCGCCTGCGGTCGCGGAGCTCCTGGAGGATCACGAAGGCGACCATCGCGAAGCCCAGCAGCAGGGTGATGTTGTGGTAGTTGGTCTCCGGGCCGACCTCGGGGAGGAAGCCGTTGCCCATCTTCTGCAGACCGCCCGGGAACGGGCCGAGGGTCCGGCCCTCCAGGAGGATCTCCGTCACACCGCGGAAGACCAGCATGCCGGCGAGGGTGACGATGAACGACGGTATGCCGAGATAGGCGATGAAGAAGCCCTGCGCCGCGCCCGCGACGGCGCCGGCCAGCAGGCACAGCACCACGGCGACCGGCCAGGAGAGGTCGTGCTGCACCGTCAGCACGGCCGCGAACGCGCCCACGAACGCCGTGAGCGAACCGACCGACAGGTCGATGTGGCCCGCGATGATCACCAGCATCATGCCGATCGCGAGGATCAGGATGTAGCTGTTCTGCAGGACCAGGTTGGAGACGTTGCGCGGCAGCAGCAGGTCGCCTTCGGTCCACACGGCGAACAGCGCCACGATCAGGCCGAGGGCGAGCAGCATGCCGTACTGCCGCATGTTGCGGCGCAGGCCGTCCAGCATCAGGTGGAGCAGACCTCCGCCCGAGGCCGGTCCGGTGCCGCCCGGCGGCGCCGGGGCCGGGCTCTTGGCGGTCACATCCGTGCTCATCGGGTTACCTCTTTGTCCTTCGTCATCTGGCGCATCAGCGATTCCTGCGAGGCCTCGGCCCGCGAGAACTCACCCGTGAGCCGCCCGGCGGCCATGGTGTAGATGCGGTCGCACATACCGAGCAGCTCCGGCAGCTCGGAGGAGATGAAGACGACCGCCTTGCCCTCGGCGGCCAGCTTGTCGATGACCGTGTAGATCTCGTACTTGGCGCCGACGTCGATGCCGCGCGTCGGTTCGTCGAGGATCAGCACGTCCGGGCCGGCGAAGATCCACTTGCTGAGGACGACCTTCTGCTGGTTGCCGCCGGACAGCTTGCCCACCGGTTCGAACACTGTCGGGGCCTTGATGTTCATCGACTTCCGGAAGCGCTCGGAGACCTGCCGTTCCTCGTGCTCGTCGACGACGCCCCGCTTGGCGACCTTGTCGAGGGCGGTCAGCGAGATGTTCCGGTTGATGGTGTCGAGCAGGTTCAGACCGTAGTGCTTGCGGTCCTCGGTGACGTACGCGATGCCGTGGCCGACCGCCTCGGGGACGGTCCTCGTGCGGATCTCCCGGCCGTCCTTCAGGACGGTGCCGCCCGCGTGGCGTCCGTAGGCCCGGCCGAAGACGCTCATCGCCAGCTCGGTGCGGCCGGCGCCCATCAGGCCCGCGATGCCGACGATCTCACCGCGCCGGACGCTGATCGACACGTCGTCGACCACCTTGCGCTGCTGGTCGATCGGGTGGTGCACGGTCCAGTTGCGGATCTCCAGCGCGGGGGCCGTGCCCTCCTCCGGCCGGTGCGGGGTGCGTTCGGGGAAACGGTGGTCGAGGTCACGGCCGACCATGCCGCTGATGATCCGGTCCTCGGTGGTCGCCGGGTCCTTCACGTCGAGCGTCTCGATCGACCGGCCGTCCCGGATGATCGTCACCGAGTCGGCGACCTTGCGGATCTCGTTCAGCTTGTGGGAGATGATGATCGAGGTGATGCCCTGTTTCTTCAACTCCAGGATGAGGTCCAGGAGTTTGTCGCTGTCCTCGTCGTTCAGGGCCGCGGTCGGCTCGTCGAGGATGAGCAGTTTCACCTTCTTGGAGAGGGCCTTGGCGATCTCCACGAGCTGCTGCTTGCCCACGCCGATGTCGGCGACGCGGGTCTCCGGGTGGTCGGTGAGACCGACCCGGCGCAGCAGCTCGGTGGCGTGCCGCAGGGTCTCGTTCCAGTTGATCAGTCCGCGGGTGGCGTGCTCGTTGCCGAGGAAGATGTTCTCCGCGATGGACAGGAACGGCACCAGCGCCAGCTCCTGGTGGATGATCACGATGCCGTGCTGCTCGCTCGCCCGGATGTCCTTGAACCGGCAGGGCTCCCCCTCGAAGAGGATCTCGCCCTCGTAGCTGCCGTGCGGATGGACGCCGGAGAGCACCTTCATCAGGGTGGACTTCCCGGCGCCGTTCTCGCCGCAGATGGCGTGGACCTCGCCCTGCCGGACGGTCAGCGTGACGTCCGACAGCGCTTTGACACCGGGAAAGGTCTTGACGATCGAGCGCATTTCCAGGACGGGTCCCGCCATGGTCGTGCCTTCCAATCAGTGGGGGGCGGCGGTTACTTGAGGTCGCTTTCCTTGATGTAGCCGGAGTCGACGACCGTCTTCCGGTAGTTGGCCTTGTCGACGGCGACCGGCTCCAGCAGGTAGGCCGGCACGACCTTCGCCCCGTTGTCGTAGGTCTTGGTGTCGTTGGTCTCGGGCTTCCTGCCGTCGAGCAGTGCGTCGACCATGCTGGTGGCCACCTCGGCGAGCTCACGGGTGTCCTTGTAGACCGTCATCGACTGCTCGTCGGCGATGATCGACTTCACCGAGGCGACCTCGGCGTCCTGGCCGGTGACGACCGGCAGCGGCTTGTCCTTGGAGCCGTAGCCGTCGGACTTCAGCGCCGAGAGGATGCCGATGGAGATGCCGTCGTACGGCGAGAGCACCGCGTCGACCTTGTCGCTCTTGTAGGACTTGGTGAGGATGTCGTCCATGCGGCGCTGCGCGGTGGCGCCGTCCCAGCGGAGCGTGGTGACCTGGGTCAGCTCCGTCTGGCCGGACTTGACGACGAGCTGCTTTTTGTCGATGTACGGCTGCAGGACGTTCATCGCGCCCTGGAAGAAGTAGCGGGTGTTGTTGTCGTCGTTGGAGCCGGCGAACAGCTCGAGGTTGAAGGGGCCCTTCCCGCCGCCGTCCTTCAGGCCGAGCTTCTCGACGATGTAGGTGCCCTGGAGCTCGCCGACCTTCTCGTTGTCGAAGGAGGCGTAGTAGTCGACGTTCTCGGTGCCGAGGATGAGCCGGTCGTAGGAGATCACCGGGATGTCCGCGTCGGCGGCCTGCTGGAGCACGTTGTTCAGCGACTTGTTGTCGATGGCCGCCACGATCAGCGCGTCCACGCCCTGCGTGATCATGTTCTCGATCTGCGAGACCTGCTGGTCGGGCTCGTCCTCGCCGTAGGCCAGCTTGGTCTTGAAACCCTTGGCCTCCAGGTTCCTGACGACGTTGTTGCCGTCGGCGATCCAGCGCTCGGAGGACTTGGTCGGCATCGCGATGCCGACGGTGGCCTCGCCCGAGCCGCCCTTGTCCTCCTCGCTGCCGCCCTCGCTGTTCTGGCCGCAGGCGGTCAGGGTGAGGGCGAGGGCGGCGGCCGAGGCGACGGCGGCGAGTGCGGCTCTGCGGTTACGCATGATCATCATCCTTGATGTGTGTGCGGGTCGGTCCGGACGGGCGAGGCGCTTCCGAGGGGGGCGGTCAGGGGCCGGGAAAGAGGTGCGTGCGATTGTGCGCGGCTGTGTCTGCTTCTGTGAAGCTGCGTTTCCGGAACGTTATGACGAGATCTCGAACCGGCTCAGATCGCCCGGAAGCCGCGAACCGAGCGGTGCCATGTCGCCGTCCGCGCCGTGCCGGGCCAGCAGGTCCAGGGCCAGCCGGCCGCGCCGCACGCGCTCCTTCGCGGTCGCCAGGGTCAGCTCCCGCATGTGGTGCCCGTACGGATAGATCCCGGGCGCCTTGGACAGGCCGAACTTCAGGTACAGCGGGGCGCCGCGCCGGATGAGTTCGGCGATCTCGTACATCCGCACGTAGCCGCCGAGGTCGTCGGGGGCCTCGACGTACATGTCCATCGGCGTGGCCGAGACCCGCCGTATCTCGGTGAGGTGATCGAGCGTCAGATCGCTGGGCACGTTGATCGAGTCGGCGCCGAGGTGCTCGTAGACCGCGAAGGAGGCCGGGTTGACCGGCCCGACGAGCGCCGAGAGCTTCAGCGTGGTGTCGGCGGGCAGCAGCCCGGCCGCGCGCGCCCGGTGCAGCGTCCACAGCACGCCCTCGTCGGCGACGAGCAGGCACGTGACGCCCAGCTCCGTGGCGCGCACGGCGTCCTCGACGCAGCCGGCGACCGCGTCGTGGCCCCGGGCGCGCAGTCCGGCGCCGCCCGAGTCGGTACGGGTGGAACCGCCGATGTCCCAGGTGCCGCGCGGGCCGGTGAACAGGCAGAGCTCGATGTCGCGCTCCGCGGTGGCCTCGGCCATCTCGGTGATCTCGGCGTCGGTCAGCATCCAGACGCCGCTGCCCTGGCTGATCCGGTGGATCGGCACGTCGAGGCGCGAGGCCTCCTTCAGTACCACGGCCAGCGCCTCCGGGCCCTCGCACGAGGGGATCTCGGTGCGCCAGCGGCCGCCGCCGGGGAAGGTGTGCGGCGAGGCGTCGGCGGGGTCGAGGGTGGGTGCGCTCAAGCCGAGCGCGGTGAGGGTCTGCTCACCGGGCCTGCGGGGAGCCGTGGCGGAAGCGTCGGTCACAGGAGGTCCTTTGGTTCGATATGTCGGACGAAGTTCGCGGCTCTGGGTGCGAGTCGGGAGGAACGGAAGTGGACGTACGCCGGTACGGGGGCCGTCAGGTCGCCCCCGTACCGGCGTACGGGCTAGGGACGCAGCAGGACCTTGCCCACCTTGGGATCGCCGGACCCCACCAACTCGATGGCCTGCGGGAACTCGGCGAGCGGCAGCTCGTGACTCACCAGCGGCAGCGGATCGAGCAGCCCGGCGGCGAACACCCGCACGGTGTGCGCCCAGGCGTCCGGCGGAGCGCCGAAGACGGTGTGCACCTCCAGCTGCCGTACGACCAGGTCCGTGGGGTCGAGCCCGCCGGCGCCCGGCGCCGGGATGCCGGTGAGGACCAGCCGTCCGCCGCGCCGCAGCAGCGAGGCCGCCGTACGGGCCGCGTCCGCGGACCCGGCGGTCTCGATCACCACGTCGAAGTCGTCCGGGAGCGCCCGGTCCCTGGTACGGAAGTCGGTGGCCCCGTACTGCCGGGACAGTGCCTCGCGGTCGCCCCGGGAGCCCACCACCAGCAGCTCGGAGGGGGAGTTGGAGCGCAGGAACTGCACGGCGAACATCCCCAGCGTGCCGGTGCCGACCACCGCGACCCGCTCGCCGGGCACGGCGTTCGCCTTCAGCGCGGCGGCGGCGATGCAGGCGGCCGGCTCGAGCAGCGCGGCGGCACTCAGGTCGGCGTCGTCCGGGAGGACGTGCAGCAGCCGGGCCGGGAGGGTCAGCGTGGCGGCCATGGCACCCGGCTGGGTGAACCCGGTCTCCTCGTAGCCCGCCGAGCACAGCGTCGTCTCACCGGCGTGACAGCGGTCGCAGACCTGGCAGTTGCGGAAGCCCTCGCCGACCACCTTGCGGCCGACCAGCGCGGCGGGCACGCCCGCGCCGACCCGCTCCACGGTCCCGGACCACTCGTGGCCCGGGGTGAGCGGGTACCGCACGTACCCCTCGGGCCGGTTGCCCTGGTACACCTCGCGGTCGCTTCCGCAGATGCCCGAGGCGTGCACCCGCACCAGGGCCTCGCCCGCCCCGGGCTCGCGCGGCTCGTGCGGGACCAGACGGTGCTCGCCGGGGCCCTCGATGACGACCTGGGTGCTCATCGCGTCCCTCCCGGGCGGCCGGCGGTCACTTGGTGCCCTTGGGCTTGCGCATCTCCCAGCCCTCGGCCCACAGGTCGAACCGGGCCTGCTGCTGCGGGAACTCGGCCGCCGCGTCGACGTCCAGCTCCACGCCGAGGCCGGGGGCGTCGGAGAGGTGGAAGCAGCCGTCCTCCGGGTTCACCTGGGGCGCGCCCTTGACCACCTTCTTGATCTCCGCGTCCGCGAAGTCGTTGAAGTGCTCCAGGATCTTGAAGTTCGGCGAGGTGAAGCCGACCTGGAGGGACGCGGCGGTGAGCACGGGGCCGCCGACGTTGTGCGGGGCGACCAGCATGTAGTGGGTCTCGGCGGTCGCGGCGAGCTTGCGGGTCTCCCAGATGCCGCCGATGTGGCCGACGTCCGGCTGGATGATGTCGACGGCCTGGCTCTCGAAGAGCTCACGGAACTCGATCCGGTCGTGGATGCGCTCACCGGTGGCGACGGGCATGTCGACCTTCGCGGCGACCTTCTCCAGCGCCTTGAGGTTCTCCGGCGGAACCGGCTCCTCCAGCCAGGCCGGCTTGAACGGCGCCAGCTCGTGCGCGAGGCGGACGGCCGTGGCGGGGGAGAAGCGGCCGTGCATCTCCAGCATCAGCTCGGCGTCGGGGCCGATGGCGTCGCGGACCGCCTCGATCAGGGAGACCGCGTACAGGCTCTGCTGGTGGTCGAGCTCGAAGTGGCCGGTGCCGAAGGGGTCGATCTTGAGCGCCCGGTAGCCGCGCTCCATCACGGCCCGCGCGGCCTTGTGGTACGCCTCCGGGGTGCGCTCGGTGGTGTACCAGCCGTTGGCGTACGCCTTGACCTTGTCGGTGACCTTGCCGCCGAGCAGCTGCCAGACGGGCACGCCCAGGGCCTTGCCCTTGATGTCCCAGCAGGCCATCTCGACGACGGCGACACCGGACATCACGATCTCGCCGGCGCGGCCGTAGTCGCCGTACTTCATCCGGCGGACCAGGTCCTCGACAGCGAACGGGTCGGAGCCGAGAATGTGGTTGACCTCGGCTTCCTTCAGGTAACCCAGGAGGGCGTCGGTGTGGCCCAGCATCCGGGTCTCGCCGATTCCGGTGATGCCCTCGTCGGTGTGCACCTGGACGTACGTCAGGTTGCGCCACGGCGTCCCGACCACGTGTGTGCTGATTCCGGTGATGCGCACGGCAGTTAGCCCCTCGCTGTGATGGTGGACCTTCGTGTCGGTGTTCGCAGTCCGAGGTGTTCGATATTTCGTCACACGTTCGAAATGCTGGCGTGACAGTAAGGACGGGGCGGTGAGGGTGTCAATGGGGTGGACGCATAACGGTTTCGGCAGTTTCGAAGGGTCTGGGCGTTGGTCCGCACCAAACCTTCACAGGGAGGCCTATGAGGCGGGCCCGAACGGAACCTAACCTTCCAGCGTCATGGATTTTTGCCACCCGTGCCGACGGCACCTCAACGGCGCCCTCGCCTGCCCCGGCTGCGGCACGCCCGTCGAGACGCTCCACGTCCGGTGGCAGGATCCCGGGGCGCCTTCGGCGTACGGGGACGGGGCGTACGGGGCCGCCCGGGCCGGGGAGGGCCCCGGCGGGTACGCCGACGAGCCGCAGGACGGCGGGCCGCGCGGGCGCCGGGCGGGCCGGGGCCGGGATCCGGAGTCGCACCAGGGGCCGGGACCGGACCCGGACGAGGCCCCCGTGACGAGGGAGAGCCGACGGGACCGCAAGGCCGTGGCGCACCGCCGTCGGCGCTACCGCACCCTGGTGATCGCGGCCGGGTTCGTCCTCGCGGCGGGCGGACTGAGCCTCGCGGAACTCGGCCCGGACGCGCCCGGATCGGAGCCGGAGCCGGCGGCGGCCGGGAGGGTGTCGCCCGACGGCGGCGCGACGGAGGTGGAGCCCTCGAAGCCGGCGGGCGGCGGTGTCGCGGGAGCCGCGGCGCCCGGGAAGTCGCCCGGTGCGGAGCCCTCCGGCTCCCCGTCGGCTTCCGGCTCCCCGTCGGCTTCCGGCTCCCCGGAGGCGGAGGGGGCGGAGGAGGCGGAGGAGGCGGAGGAGGGGGAAGCCGAGGAGGACGCGTCGTCCGCGTCCGCACCCCCGCCCACGGCCGGCCCGACGACGGCTCCGCCGCCGGAGCCCTCGGCGGAGCCGGAGACTCCGGAGCCGGACCCGACCACGGAGGAGCCCGAACCGGAACCCGAACCCGCGGAGACCTGCGACCGGTTCCTGTGGTGGTGCGCCTGACTCGACCGTGTGGACCGACGCTCCCGTCGGCGGCCGCTGCCGCCGGCCCCACCCTCCGCGGGCAGTCGCACCTCCCCCGGCGCCTCAAAGCCCTGGGAGGCGCCCCAGGGCGACGGGGGGTTCCCGCTCGAGCGGGGCCGAGAGGGAGGAGAGGCCGGGAAGGGAGGCGCCCCCGTGGGCGCCGGGCGGTGCGCTCCGCCCCGGCCCGCACCGACGCGGGGCACCCGCAAGGCACCGGGCTGCGTGAACCCCCGGCCCGCCGGCCGTGGGCGCTACCCCAGCATCCTGCGCAGCGCGTCCCGCAGCGCCACCCGCTCCGCCTCCGAGAGTCCCGCCAGCGGCTCGCGGGCGAACCGCAGCGACTCCCGCAGGCTTCGCGCCACCCGCCGCCCCTCGGCCGTCGCGGCCGCCAGCTTCACCCGCCGGTCCGCCGGATCCGGCCGACGCTCCACCAGGCCCCGCGTCTCCAGCCGGTCGACGATCCCGGTGACGTTCGACGGCTCGCACTTCAGCCGCTGCGCCAGCTTCCGCATCGGAAGCGGTTCCAGGGACAGCAGGCTCAGCAGCTTCGCCTGGGCGCCCGTGAGGGCGTGACCGGCGGCGGCTTCCTCGTACTCCTCGTGGTAGCGGGCCACCACCGAGCCGATGAGCTCGACGACCTCCAGGGTGAGGGCGTCGGGACGGCGCGGGGCGGTGTCGGGTGTGGCCATGCGCCCCAGGGTACCCGGTTACTTGACATCCTGAAATGTTCAGTCGCATGGTTGTTTCAGGTAGTGAAACATCCCGACGAAAGGTGCCCGGCCATGACCGCCCCCACACCCCCCGCCACCGGTCGCGAATGGCATCTGCTGAGCCGTCCCGTCGGCTGGCCGAAGCCCGAGGACTTCGCCCTCGTCGAGGCGGAGGTCCCCGCCCCGGGTGAGGGACAGGTGCTCGTACGGAACGAGTACCTCTCCGTCGACCCGTACATGCGCGGCCGGATGAGCGCCGCCAAGTCCTACGTCGCCCCCTACGAGCTGGGCAAGGCCATGCAGGGCGGCGCCGTCGGCGAGGTCGTCGCCTCGAACGCCGAGGGGATCGCCGCCGGCGACCACGTCCTGCACTTCCTCGGCTGGCGCGAGTACGCCGTCGTGGACGCGAAGAACGCCGTCAAGGTGGACCCGGAGGCGGCGCCCCTCCCGGCGTACCTGGGCGTGCTGGGCATGACCGGCCTCACCGCCTACGCCGGCCTGCTGCGCACCGCCGCCTTCAAGGAGGGCGACTGCGTCTTCGTGTCCGGTGCCGCAGGTGCCGTCGGCAGCCAGGTCGGGCAGATCGCGAAGCTCAGGGGCGCCTCGCGGGTGATCGGCTCGGCCGGCTCCGACGAGAAGGTGAAGCTGCTCGTCGAGGAGTACGGCTTCGACGCAGCCTTCAACTACAGGACCGGCCCCGTGAGCGAGCAGTTGCGCGCCGCCGCCCCGGACGGGATCGACGTCTACTTCGACAACGTCGGCGGCGACCACCTGGAGGCGGCCATCGGCAGCCTCAACCGGGACGGCCGGATCGCGGTCTGCGGGATGATCTCGGTCTACAACAACACCGAGCCCGCCCCCGGCCCGCGCAACCTCGCCCGGCTGATCCAGACCCGCGGCCGCATCGAGGGCTTCCTCGTCGGCGACCACTACGACCTCCAGCCGCAGTTCGTCCAGGAGGTCGGCCCCTGGGTCCGCTCGGGCGAGCTGAAGTACCGCGAGACGGTCGTCGAGGGCATCGAGAACAACCTCGAGGCGTTCCTCGGCGTCCTGCGCGGCGACAACACCGGAAAGATGATCGTCAAGCTCTGACCCGACCGTGACGCCGCCCGCCGACGGTCGTTGCGTACGACGGGGCCGCACCCCTGGACGTGGGGTGCGGCCCTCGCCCGTACCGCAGGACGGCACCCCGATAGGGTTCCCCCCATGCGCGATCTCGGGGCGGGTTTCCGGTACCTCCTGAAGGGCCAGCGGTGGGTGGCCCGGCACGGCAGGCAGTTCGGGTTCGGACTGCTGCCAGGGCTGATCACCCTGGTGCTGTACGCGGCGGCGCTGGTCGCCCTGGCGCTGTGGGGGGAGGACTTCGTCACCTGGGCGACGCCGTTCGCCGACGACTGGTCCAGCCCCTGGGCCGGGCTGTTCCGCGGCTTCCTCACCGCCGTGCTGTTCGCGCTCGGCCTGCTGCTGTCCGTGCTCACCTTCACCGCGGTGACCCTGCTCATCGGGCAGCCGTTCTACGAGAGCCTCTCCGAGGAGGTCGACCGGGACGTCTCCCCCGACGGCACCGCCCCCGAGTCGGGCCTGCCCCTGCTGCGGGAGCTGTGGATCTCGGCCCGCGACAGCCTCCGCATCGTCGTACGGGCCCTGGTGTGGGGCGTGCTGCTGTTCGCGCTCGGATTCGTCCCGGTGGCGGGGCAGACCGTCGTACCGGTGATCGGGTTCCTCGTCACCGGGTTCTTCCTCACCGAGGAGCTCACCGCCGTCGCGCTCCAGCGGCGCGGGGTCGAACTGCGCGAGCGACTCGCCCTGCTGCGGTCCCGCAGGACCCTCGTCTGGGGCTTCGGCACACCTCTGGGGCTGGCGTTCCTGGTCCCGTTCGTCGCCGTGTTCCTGATGCCCGGCGCGGTCGCCGGCGCCACGCTGATGGCGCGCGACCTGCTCGGTGAGGAGACCGCAGGGGAGGACGCCGAGAAGCCCGGGAAGGAGGACGTCCCCTCATGACCGAAGTGCTCGCGGTCGCCGTCATCACCGTCCTGGCCGTGATCGCCCCGGGCGCCGACTTCGCCATGGTGGTGCGCAACAGCTACCTCTACGGCCGTCGCACCGGCCTGCTCGGTGCGCTCGGCGTCGCCGCCGGGGTCCTGGTGCACGTCACCTACACGATGCTCGGTGTCGGACTGCTGATCGCCTCCTCCACCTTCCTGTTCACGGTCGTCAAGCTGGTCGGCGCGGCCTACCTCGTGTACATCGGCGTCCGCACCTTCCGCACCCGCGGCGAGGTCACCGTCGACCTGGAGGACAGGACGGGGCTGACCCCGTTCGCGGCGCTGCGCACCGGTTTCCTGACCAACGTCCTCAACCCGAAGACGACCCTCTTCGTCGTCTCGACGTTCGCGCAGGCCGTCGGCCCCGGCACCCCGGTCCTCCAGCAGGCGGGCTACGGCCTGTTCATGTCGCTGGCCCACCTGCTGTGGTTCGGCGCCGTCGCGGTGTTCTTCTCCCACGACCGGATGCGCACCCTGATGCTGCGCGGCCAGAAGGTCCTCAACAAGGTCATCGGATCCGTCCTGGCCGGCCTCGGCGTCAGCCTCGCGTTCGCCCCGTCGCACTGACCGCCACGGTCACGATCGACCGCACCTGCCCGATGATGTCCCGACGGTTCCGTACGAACTCGGGGTCGGTGACCTCGGTGTTCCCGGTGCCGAACCGCAGTCGTGGGTACGGCGTGCCGGAGGCCGCGCCATCACGCGCCCGACACGATCCACGCCACGGCTCGCGTCCGCCGCGGGCAGTCGTGCCCCCAGTGCCTTGAGGGCCCGGGAGGCACCCCGGGGCGATGGGGTCCCCGCTCGAGCGTAGCCGGGAGTGGCAGAGGCGCCCCGCAGGCGCCGGCCCGCGCGACCCCTCCGGCCCACACCGGCATCGCCCCCCGGCCCACCCCGTCGCGGTCCTGTGTGAAGGCTTCGTACGGAATCCGGGCGGGCATGCTGATCGAGGGCCGTGATGTCGCCGCAGTGATTAACGTCTGGTCCGGGGAACACCCACATGAGCAGCCCCGGCCCGGGACCCTGACCCCGGGCCGGGGCTCATGTGCACAGCGGTGCGCGCCGTTCCGGCTACCGCACCCCGAAGCCGTACACCGTCTCGGAGCGGAACACCTCGCCCGGCTTCAGGACCGTGCTCGGGAACTCCGGGCGGTTCGGGGAGTCGGGGAAGTGCTGGGTCTCCAGCGCGATGCCGTCGCCGGGGGTGAAGGGCTCCCCGATGTGGTCCGCGGTGTACAGCTGCATCCCGGGCTCGGTGGTCGCCACCGTCAGCACCCGGCCCGACGTCGGGTCGTACAGCTCGGCGACCTCCTCGGCAGTCGCCGTCACCCCCTTGTCGAGCGCGAAGTTGTCGTCGTACCCGGTACCGACCTCGCGGGCCTCGCGGAAGTCGAAGCGGGTGCCGGAGACGTCGGCGAGCTCACCGCTCGGGATCAGGTCCGCGTCGGACGGGGTGCGGCGGGAGGCGGCGATCCGCAGTTCGTGCCCGGCCGCGCTGCCCGAGCCGGCCAGGTTCCAGTACGAGTGGTTCGTCAGGTTCACGTGCGTCGGCGCGTCCGTCACCGCCTCGTACGCGATCCCCAGTGCGCCCCGCTCGTCCAGCGCGTACGTCACCGAGACCTCGAGACGGCCCGGGAAGCCCTCCTCGCCGTCCGCGCCGACCAGGGACAGCCGCAGGCCGTGCTCGACCGGGCTGACGTCCCACACCCGCTTGTCGAAGCCCCGCTCACCGCCGTGCAGCGAGTTCGGCCCGTTGTTCGCGGCGAGCGTGTGGTCGCGCCCCTCCAGGGAGAAGCGGGCGCCCGCGATCCGGTTGGCGTACCGGCCGATCAGGGCGCCCAGGAAGGGCTCCGGATGCCGGAGGTAGCCGTCCAGGTCGGAGAACCCCAGCACCACGTTCCCGGCCCGCCCGTCCCGGTCCGGCACCTCGACGTCCTGCACGATCCCGCCGTAGGACAGGATCCGCACCCGCACGCCCGCCCGCTCCAGGGTCCAGCGGTGCACCGGCGTGCCGTCGGAAAGTGTGCCGAAGAGTTCGTTCATGTGCGAAACGATAGGTCACGGCTGCTTCGCCGTGACCGTCCGGTACGCGATCTCGGCCAGCTCGGCCTGCCCGCTCACACTGGGGTGGAACCAGTCCCAGCGGCTCAGCTGCTCGGTGCCGAACCGGTACTCGTACACCGCGCCGCCGTCGGAGCGGCAGCGGCGGTCCTCGGCGCAGACCTCCTCCAGCACCTCGTTGTAGTCCTCCACCCGGTTCTGCACCGTCTCGCGCCGCAGCGTCGCCGCCGCGTCCAGGGCGTCCGCGTCACCCAGCATCGACGGGCAGATGCCCAGCTTCCACACCTCCTTGCCCAGCGGACTGGTGCGCCCCTGCGACCAGAGCCGCTTCAGATCCGGCACGCTCGCCACGTACACCTGCGCCTTGGGCAGCGCCCGGCGCAGCGTGCGCAGCGCCTCCTCGAAGTCGGCACGGAAGTCCGCCACCGGCGTCATCGCCGACGTGGTCTCCCGGCAGGCGTCGTTCGCCCCGGCCATCACCGCCACCAGCTCCGGGCTCCGCCGCACCGCCCGCTCCATCTGCCCCGGCAGGTCCGCCATCCGGGCCCCGGTCACCGAGTAGTTCCAGCTCCGCTCGGCCGCTCCCGCCCGCCCCAGCAACCGTACGGCGAGACTGTCGACCTGCTCGCTGCCGCCCGTCGCCCACGACACCTCGGGGCAGTCCGTCAGCACCGCGCACGCGTCGAAGCCGCGCGTGATGGAGTCCCCCACGGCGGCGACCGAGTCCGGACCGGTGTCCCACACGGGCGTGGGCTTCGGGGACGGCCGTCCCTTCTGCGCCGCCGTGCCGGACGGGGCCGGGGAGCCGCCGCCGACGGCGTCGCAGCCGGCCACGCCCAGCGCGGCGGCCGTCACCACGGCGAGCACGGCCCGTGAAGTGCGCCCGCGCCCCGGCGTCCTCTGCTCCATCCGTCGCCTCCCGGCGTGTCGTGGTCCGTCAATCCCCGCCCATGACAACGCACGGGGGTTCCCGCCCCGCCCGTACAGGCGTCCTGCCGGGTGAATGACGCAGGTTTCCCGGTGCCGGGACCGACGGTACGTCACACTCCTTGCGTCATCGCACGGTAGCCTCGCCATCAACGTGGTCCGCCCGGGCCGCGGCCGTTCCGTCCGTTCCAAGACGACCCGCTCAGCCCGGAGGTTCCGGTGACGACCCGTGGAGTTCTGTACGTGCACTCCGCGCCGCGCGCGTTGTGCCCGCACGTCGAGTGGGCCATCGCCGGGGTGCTCGGCACGCGCGTCAGCCTGGACTGGATCCGCCAGCCCGCCGCCCCCGGCACCTGGCGCTCGGAGTTCTCCTGGCAGGGCCAGGCCGGCACCGCCTCCAAGCTCGCCTCCGCGCTGCGCGGCTGGCAGATGCTGCGTTTCGAGGTCACCTCCGAGCCCTGCCCCACCGCCGAGGGCGAGCGGTACAGCTGCACCCCCGACCTGGGCATCTTCCACGCCGTCACCGGCATCCACGGCGACATCCTCGTCCCCGAGGACCGCCTCCGCGCCGCCCTGGTCCGCTCCCGGACCGAGGAAACCGACCTCGAGTCGGAGATCGCCAAACTCCTCGGCAAGCCCTGGGACGACGAACTGGAACCCTTCCGCTACGCAGGAGAGGGCGCCCCGGTCCGCTGGCTCCACCAGGTGGTCTAGAAGACACCGGGAAGTACAGCGCCCCGACAGGCGCCCGGGGGACTGCGTGCTGGGCCCCGAGGACCCGCACCCGACCGTGCCCCCTGGGCGCGAAGGGGGCGAAGCCCCTTGAGGACGGGGCGGCAGGGGCGGCGGGACGAGGAAACCTGGTCCACCCCACGGCGAAGGGCCCCCGCCTCACCAGAGGCAGGAGCCCTTCCAACCGCAGCCGACGCCCGTCACACGGAACGGAACGCCAGCACCACGTTGTGCCCGCCGAACCCGAACGAATCGTTCAACGCGGCGATCCGCCCGTCCACGGGCAGCTTCCGCGCCTCACCGCGCACCACGTCCGCGTTCGCCTCGGGGTCGAGGTTCTCGACGTTGATGGTCGGCGGAGCCACCCGGTGGTACAGCGCGAGCACGGTGGCCACCGACTCCACCCCGCCCGCCCCGCCCAGCAGGTGACCCGTCATCGACTTCGTCGCGGAGACCGCGAAGTGGTCCGCGTCGTCCCCGAACACCTTCCGCAGAGCCTTCAGCTCCGCGATGTCACCGGCCGGCGTGGACGTCGCGTGCGCGTTGACGTGCACGATCTCCGCCGGATCGAGGTCCGTCCGCTCCAGCAGGTTCCGCAGGGCGTGCGAGATGCCCCGCCCCTCCGGTTCCGGCTGCACGATGTCGTGCGCGTCGGCCGAGATGCCCTGACCGACCGCCTCCGCGTACACGCGGGCGCCCCGCGCGGCGGCGTGCTCGGCGGACTCCAGGACGATCACGCCCGCCCCCTCGCCGAGGACGAAGCCGTCACGGGCGACGTCGTAGGGGCGCGAGGCGCCCTCGGGGTCGTCGTTGTTCTTGGACATCGCCATCATGTTGCCGAACGCGGCGATCGGCAGCGGGTGGATCGCCGCCTCCGTGCCGCCCGCGACGACGACGTCGGCACGGCCGGTGCGGATCATCTCGATGGCGTAGCCGATGGCCTCGGCGCCCGACGCGCAAGCGGAGACCGGGGTGTGCACACCGGCGCGGGCGCCCACCGCGAGACCCACGTTCGCGGACGGGCCGTTCGGCATCAGCATGGGGACGGTGTGCGGGGAGACCCGGCGTACGCCCTTCTCCTTCAGCACGTCGTGCTGGTCCAGCAGGGTCGTGACACCGCCGATGCCGGAGGCGATGACCGCGCCCAGCCGGTCGGGGTCGACGTTCGGGTCCTCGCCGGCCTTGGCTTCGAAGCCGGCGTCGGCCCACGCCTCCTTGGCCGCGATCAGCGCGAACTGCGCCGAGCGGTCCAGGCGGCGGGCCTGCGGCCGGGGGATGACCTCGGTGGGCTCCACGGCCACCCGGGCCGCGATGCGGACCGCCTGCTCGGCGGCCCACTCCTCCGTGAGGGGCTTGACGCCGGAACGTCCGGTGACCAGGCCCTCCCAGGTCGAGGCTGCGTCGCCACCCAGCGGTGTGGTTGCGCCGATACCGGTGACGACCACGGTGCGATTGGTCGGGCTCATCGGAATGCTCTCTCCAACGGATCTACGAGGATTCGTACGGCGCCACCGCCGGGTGGCGGGGCCAAGATCCCGGCCCCCGGGCCTCCCGTGCGGACGGAAGGCCCGGCAGGGCTCAGGCCTGGTGCTTGAGGATGTACTCGGTCGCGTCGCCGACCGTCTTGAGGTTCTTGACGTCGTCGTCCGGGATCTTGACGTCGAAGCGCTCTTCGGCGGCGACGACGACCTCGACCATGGACAGCGAGTCGACGTCCAGGTCGTCGGTGAAGGACTTGTCCAGCTGGACGTCCTCAACCGGGATGCCGGCGATCTCGTTCACGATCTCCGCGAGACCGGCGACGATCTCTTCCTGAGTGGCGGCCATGATGGCGCTCCTTCGTTGTGATTCCAGAGGATGGGACGGTGGTTCCTCGCGCACCGGACGCATGATCCGGCACGGAGTGCCTAAGGGAGGGTAACGACCGTGGCGGCGTAGACGAGACCCGCCCCGAAGCCGATGACGAGCGCGGTGTCGCCGCTCTTCGCCTCGCCGGTCGCCAGGAGCCGCTCCATCGCGAGCGGGATCGAGGCGGCCGAGGTGTTGCCGGTGGTGCGGATGTCACGGGCGACCGTGACGTGCTCCGGCAGTTTCAGGGTCTTCACCATCGAGTCGATGATCCGCACATTGGCCTGGTGCGGGATGAAGACGTCCAGTTCGTCCGCGGTGATCCCGGCCGCGTCCAGCGCCTGCTGTGCGACCTTCGCCATCTCGAACACGGCCCAGCGGAACACCGCCTGGCCCTCCTGCGTGATCGCGGGAAACTTGATGTCGCCCTTGCTGTCGAGGGGCAGCTCGGAGACGTCGCCGCTCCTGAAACGGTCCCACGGGACCGTCTGCTTGATCGTCTCGGACTTGTCGCCCTCGGAGCCCCACACGGTCGGGCCGATCGCCGGCTCCTGGGACGGGCCGACCACGACCGCGCCCGCGCCGTCGCCGAACAGGAAGGCCGTGGCCCGGTCCTCCAGGTCGGTCAGATCGCTCAGCCGCTCCACGCCGATGACGAGCACGTACTCGGCGGAACCTTCCACCACCATGCCCTTGGCCAGCGTCAGGCCGTAGCCGAAGCCCGCGCAGCCGGCCGAGATGTCGAAGGCGGCGGCCTTGTCCGTGCCCAGCTTGTCGGCGATCTCGGTCGCGACGGCCGGGGTCTGGCTGAAGTGCGAGACGGTCGAGACGACCACGGCGCCGATCTGCGAGGCGTCGATCCCGGCGTCCGCGATCGCCTTGCCGGACGCCTCGATGGACATCGCGGCGACGGTCTCCTCGGGAGACGCCCAGTGCCGGGTCTCGATGCCTGAGCGCGAGCGGATCCACTCGTCGGACGAGTCGATCGTCTCCAGGATCACCTCGTTCGGCACGACCCGGGTGGGCCGGTAGCCGCCCACGCCGAGGATGCGGGCGTACGGGGCGCCCCTGCTGGGCTTGATCTTCGCCATGCGGGTCGGCTCCTTAAGGGCGTCAGGCGTGCTCGGCGACGAGCTCGCGGGCCGCGTCGAGGTCGGCGGGGGTCTTCAGCGCCAGCGTCTTCACACCGGGCAGGGCGCGCTTGGCGAGACCGGTCAGGGTGCCGCCGGGGCAGACCTCCAGGAGGGCGGTGACGCCGAGCTCCTTGAAGGTCTCCATGCACAGGTCCCAGCGGACCGGGTTGGCGACCTGGCCGACCAGGCGCCGAAGCACCTCGGCGCCGGTCGCGACCGCCTTGCCGTCCTTGTTCGACACGTAGGTGACCTTCGGGTCGCCCGGCGTCAGGGCCTCGGCGGCCTTCGCCAGCGTGTCGACCGCGGGGCCCATGTGGTGGGTGTGGAAGGCACCGGCCACCTTGAGCACGACGACCTTGCGCACGCCCTCGGGCTTGTCCGCCTCCAGCGCGGCGAGCTGCTCCTTGGTGCCGGCTGCGACGATCTGGCCCGCGCCGTTGATGTTCGCCGGGGTCAGGCCCAGCTTCTCCAGGTGCGCCACGGTCGTCGCGGGGTCGCCGCCGAGCAGCGCCGCCATGCCGGTCTCGGTGGTCGCGGCGGCGTCGGCCATGGCCAGACCCCGCTTGCGGACCAGGGAGAGCGCGGCGCTGTCGTCCAGGACGCCGGCGAGGGCGGCGGCGGTGATCTCGCCGACACTGTGACCGGCGACGGCACCGGGTGCCACGTCCCCGAGCGCGGAGGCGGACAGCAGCCCGGCCGCGACCAGCAGCGGCTGGGCGACGGCCGTGTCGCGGATCGCGTCCGCGTCGGCCTTCGTGCCGTAGTGGACGAGGTCGAGTCCGATGGCGTCGGACCACGCGGCGACGCGCTCCCCGGCACCGGGGAGGTCGAGCCATTCAGTCAGAAAGCCGGGAGTCTGGGCACCCTGGCCAGGAGCGACGAGTACGAGCACTCTCACACTCTCTCTCGGGGACGGCCACGGCCGCCCGTGAGGACAAGGACGAAGAACAGGGGGCGGTTTTGTGGAGCCCCGACAAAAGGCTACGAACGGAGATCGCCGTCGGCCAGACGCCCCAGGATCAGCGCGATCCGCAGCGTGAACGCAGAGCGTACATCGGAGGGTGACCATCCGGTGACGTCAGTCACACGTCGGAGCCGGTAACGAACGGTGTTGGGGTGAACGAACAGCATCCGTGCCGCGCCCTCGAGGCTGCTCGCCTGCTCGAGATAGACACTGAGCGTCTCCAGCAGCGCGGCCCCGGCATCCTCCAGCGGTCTGTAGATCTCCTCCACCAACTGCTCGCGGGCCGAGGGGTCCCCGGCCATCGCCCGCTCCGGCAGCAGATCGTCCGCCAGCACCGGGCGCGGGGCGTCCTGCCAGGCGGAACACGCCTTGAGACCCGCCGCGGCGGCCTGCGCCGACCGGGTCGCGGCCAGCAGGTCCGGCACCACCGGGCCCGCCACCACCGGCCCCGCCGCGTACGGCCCGATCAGCGACTTCGCGACCGCCAGCGGGTTGTCGCTGCCACCCGCGATCACCACCAGCCGGTCGCCGAGCACCCCGGTCAGCACCTGGAGCTTGGCGTGCCGGGCGGCACGCCGGATGGCCTCCACGGTCAGCTCGGAGTCCCCGTCGGGCGCGGTGCCCAGCACCACGCACACATGCTCGGGCGAGTTCCACCCCAGGGCGGAGGCCCGCGACACGGCCCCCTCGTCGGCCTCGCCGCTGAGCACCGCGTTCACCACCAGGGACTCCAGCCGGGCGTCCCAGGCACCCCGTGCCTCGGCGGCCTGGGCGTACACCTGGGCCGTGGCGAAGGCGATCTCCCGCGCGTACACCAGCAGCGCCTCGCGCAGCACGCTCTCGTCGCCGGGCGCCGCCACCTCGTCGATGGCGGACTCCATGACCTCGATGGTGGTGCGCACCATCTCCACGGTCTGCCGCAGCGTGATCGCCCGGGTCAGCTCGCGCGGCGCGGTGCCGAAGACATCGGTGGAGATGGCCTGCGGAGCGTCCGGGCGCCGGAACCACTCGGTGAACGCGGCGATGCCCGCCTGCGCGACCAGACCGATCCAGGAACGGTTCTCCGGTGGCATGGCCCGGTACCAGGACAGCGTCTCGTCCATCCGCGTGATCGCCTGCGCGGCGAGGCTGCCGGACGACTTCTCCAGCCGCTTCAACGTCGCGGCATGCGGATGGGCGGGGCGCGCTGCGGCTCGATGGGCGCTGGTCTCGGGTTCGGGCACGGGGACAAGACTGCCTTATCGGTACGGCCGCGCGTGTCGCCGGGTCTACGGTGGACCGTGTGATGGACGTACGGCGGGCACGGGAGCGCTACTGGGGCGGCGATCCGGCGGCCGGGATCGAGACCTGGCACGCCTTCTCCTTCGGCCCCCACTACGACCCGGACAACCTCCGCTTCGGCGCGCTGATCGCCTGCAACGAGGAGCACCTCGCCCCCGGTGCCGGCTTCGACGAGCACCCGCACAGCCACACCGAGATCGTGACCTGGGTGGTGGAGGGGGAGCTGACCCACCGGGACTCCACGGGCCGGGAGACGGTGGTCCGCCCCGGCGACGTGCAACGCCTGAGCGCCGCGTCCGGCGTCCGCCACGTGGAACGCAACGCGGGCGGCCGCCCCCTGACCTTCCTCCAGATGTGGCTGGCTCCGCTGGAGCCCGGCGGCGACCCTTGTTACGAGGTCGTCCGCGGTACAGCGGACTCCACTCCGTACGCCCTCCCGGAGGCGGGCGCGCTGCTCCACGTACGCCGGCTGTCGGCGGGGGAGCGGACCGCCGTCCCCGACGCCGCGTACGCGTACGTCCACGTCGTCCGCGGCGGTGTCCGCCTGGACGGCGAGGAGCTGGGGCCGGGGGACGCGGCCCGCATCACGGACGCGAAGGATGTCGAAGCGGTCGCCGTGAGCCCGGCGGCGGAGCTGCTGCTGTGGGAGATGCGGGGCGTCTAGCGGAGGGCGTCGCCGTCCCGCCCCGAGGGGCGGGACGGGTGTCGGCGCGCGTTCACCGAGTTTTCCGCACGCGTTCCGAACGCTCCGTCGCGGATCGACGTCTTCCCCCGTGCAGACCGCGCAGGGGCCGGCGGTCGGCACGGCAAGGCAGGACAAGGCCCGCTCCGGATATGTCCGTTGGGAGAGATGTATGAAGTCGTGGCGTTCCCGTATCGCCGCTGCCGCGGTCGGCACCGCGATGGTCGCGATTCCGCTGACCGCGGGTCCGGCGTCCGCCGCCGAGACCAACCCCTGGGGCTACCGGATGGTCGGTGGGACGGTGGACCAGCTCGAGTGCGCGCGGGACGGGCAGGAGCTCCTCGCCCAGGGGTGGGTGAACTTCTACTGTGACTGGGACGGCTACTTCTGGGTCCTGTGGGCCCTCCCGGCGAAGGACCAGCCACCGACGGGCGGGTGACCGGCACAGCAAGCCGGGGCCGGCCGGTGGCCGTGGGGGCCGCCGGCCGGCGCGCGGTGCTCAGCCGCGCAGTTCCGCCAGCACCGCGTCCGTGAACGGCGGCCACGCCTCGATCGCCCAGGGGCCGAAGGCTCGGTCGGCGAGGGCCACGCAGGCCGCGCCCGCGTCGGGGTCGATCCACAGGAACGTGCCCGACTGGCCGAAGTGGCCGAAGGTGCGAGGGGAGGACGACGCGCCCGTCCAGTGCGGGGACTTGGAGTTACGGATCTCGAAGCCGAGGCCCCAGTCGTTGGGGTTCTGGTGGCCGTAGCCCGGCAGGACGCCCTTGGCGCCGGGGTACTGGACCGTCATCGCAGCGGCGACCGTGCGCGGGTCGAGGAGGCGCGGCGCCTGCACCTCGGCGGCGAAACGCAGCAGGTCGTCCACGGTGGAGACGGCGTCCTTCGCCGGGGAGCCCGCCAGCGAGGTCGACACCATGCCCAGCGGCTCCAGCACCGCCTGCCGCAGGTACTCCGGGAACGGGATCTCCGTCGCCCTCGCGACGTGGTCGCCGAGCTGTTCGAACCCCGCGTTGGAGTACAGGCGCCGCTCACCCGGGGCCGAGGTCGCCCGGTGCTCGTCGAAGGCCAGCCCCGAGGTGTGCGCGAGCAGGTGCCGGACCGTCGAGCCCTCCGGGCCGGCCGGTTCGTCCAGCTCGATCGCGCCCTCCTCGTACGCCACGAGCACCGCGTACGCCGCGAGCGGCTTGGTGACCGAGGCCAGCGGGAAGCGGTGTCCGGTCGGGCCGTGCGTGCCCGACACGGCACCGTCCGCCCGTACGACACCCGCCGCGGCGGTGGGGACCGGCCAGTTCTCGATCAGCGCGAGGCTCTTCAGCGACATGCCGACGAGCCTAAGCGCTCAGAGCGTCAGCTCCAGCAAGGGGTCCGGTTTGGGCCTGAAGCCCAGCGCGACGTACAGCGGCTCGGCCTGCGGGGACGCGGTGAGGCGGACCCGACGGGCGCCGCGCTCGCGGAACCACTCCAGCAGCGCCTCCACGCAGGCGCGCGCGTAGCCGCGGCGGCGCGCGTCCGGGTCGGTGGCGACGCTGAACACGTACCCGTCGGTGCCGCGCGGATTGCGCGCACCGCCGATGCGGTACTCCAGCGATCCGGCCACCAGCGCCGCCGGCGCGCCCGGCCGCTCCGGGTGGTCCACGACGAACGCCACGAAGGCGCCGTCCGGCTCGGACAGCCTGCCGCGCAGCACGGGCAGCGACTCGGCGTGCCAGGCCGTGGACGGGTCGGACAGGGGCATCGAGTCGATCATCATCTGGCGCAGACGCGGCACTTCCTCCGCGTCCTTCGGTGTCGCACGGCGTACAGAGGTCATGACCGTACGCTAATCAGCCATCCGCCTCCGAGTCCCGCCCGTTTCCTGCCTTCAGCGGTTGCTTGGAGTGCACTCCAGCGTTCTAGCGTGGGGCCATGACGTTGACGGAGACGGAGACCACGGGGGCCGGCGCCGACACCTGCGCCGGGCCGCCGCAGGGGGATCGACGGCCGGACGGCGCGGACAAGTACACGATCAGCGAGGTCGTCGCCCTCACCGGACTGACGGCGCACACCCTGCGCTGGTACGAGCGCATCGGACTGATGCCGCACATCGACCGGTCCCACACCGGCCAGCGCCGCTACAGCAACCGCGATCTCGACTGGCTCGCCCTCGTCGGCAAGCTCCGCCTGACCGGGATGCCGGTCGCGGACATGGTGCGGTACGCGGAGCTGGTCCGCGCGGGCGATCACACGTACACCGAGCGTTTCGAGCTGCTCCGGCGGACCCGCGAGGACGTGCTGTCCCGGATCGCCGAGCTCCAGGGCACGCTCGCCGTGCTCGACCGCAAGATCGGATTCTATGCGGACGCCGGGCGGGCCCTGGCGTCGGAGAGGACATGATGACCGACGTCGGCAGGATCGGTACGGCCGCACTGGGCGAGGGCGGCCCCCTGGTGGGCGTGCAGGGCCTCGGCTGCATGGGCATGAGCTTCGCCTACGGACCGGTGGACGCGGACGCCTCCCGGGCGACCCTGGAGCGGGCCCTGGAACTCGGCGTCACGCTCTACGACACGGCGGACGCGTACGGCGCGGGCGACAACGAGCGGTTCCTCGCCCCGTTCTTCCAGGCCCACCGGGACGAGGTGGTCGTCGCCACCAAGTTCGCCCTGTCCATCCCGCCGGACGACCCGACCCGGCGGATCGTCCGCAACGACGCGCCGTACATCCGCGAGGCCGTCGAGGCGAGTCTGAAGCGCCTGG
The DNA here is from genome assembly GCF_041380215.1 of Streptomyces pimonensis. NCBI lineage: Bacteria > Bacillati > Actinomycetota > Actinomycetes > Kitasatosporales > Streptomycetaceae > Streptomyces > Streptomyces pimonensis. Next base: position 66,905 of record NZ_JAHWZY010000012.1, on the reverse strand, counting down.
GCGTCGACGTGATCGACCTCTACTACATGCACCGGCGCGATGTGGACGTGCCGATCGAGGAGACCGTCGGCGTCATGGCCGAGCTGGTGCGCGAGGGCAAGGTCAAGCAGCTGGGCCTGAGCGAGGTCACGGCCGACGAACTGCGCGCCGCGCACGGGGTGCACCCGATCGCCGCCGTGCAGTCGGAGTGGTCGCTGTTCAGCCGGGACATCGAGGCGAGGGTCGTACCGGCCGCGCGCGAACTGGGCGTGACCCTGGTGCCGTACTCACCGCTCGGCCGCGGCTTCCTGACCGGCTCCTTCGCCGACGCCGACCAGGACCTGACGGCCGACGACTTCCGCCGCCGGATGCCCCGCTTCACGGGCGGCAACGCGGCGGCCAACGCGGCCCTCCTGGAGCCGGTCCGCACGATCGCCCGGTCCCACGACGCCACCCTCGGCCAGATCGCCCTGGCCTGGGTCCACCAGCGGTCGGAGGTCCACCACCTCCCGGTCGTCCCCATCCCGGGCACCCGCAGGCCGACCCGCGTGGAGGAGAACACGGCGGCGACCCGCATCACCCTGACACGGGAGGAACTGGCTCTCCTGGACCCCATCGCTTCCGAGGTGTCCGGCACCCGCTACGCGGACATGGCGTTCACGTCCGCGGGCAGGGAGTAGGACAACCCGCCAGGGGTGCGGGGAACTGCGCGCGCCACTGCGCACGACCCGCGCCCGACGGGCAACCGCACCCGGCAGACGCTAGAGCTCCGCGAGCAACTGCGCCTTCTTCGAGGAGAACTCCTCATCGGTGACCAGGCCGGCCTGGTGAAGCTCCCCCAGGTGCCGGATCCGCTCGGCGATGTCCGCGGGGTCACGGCGCGCACGCGCCGTGGACATCGCCGGCACCGGCGCACAGTTGCGCACCGCCGCCAGTACGGCCGCCGCGAACGGCAGCGACTCGTGCACGGGCCCGTACCCCAGCCCGAACACCACAGCCGCCGGATCCTGATCGGGCTGTCCCGCCGCCGCCCCCGCGTCCCGCGGCAGCAGCCGCAGATGTCCCTCGAACACCTCCGGCGACCGCCACTCCACCCCGCTCAACTCGCCCACCAAGAACCGCTGGTCGCCGGCCTTCCACTTCGCCGACGACGCCCCCGTCCAGAACCACCGGAACGACACCGCCGTACCGTCGAAGGTCGCCTTCCCGTCGTACGCCTTGAACTGCAGCGGAGCCTCGGGGGCGGCCACCAGGTGGCGTTCGGCGGGTCCGGACTCGGTGAGCTGCGCGCGCAGTTCGTCGGCGTAGTACTCGGCGAGCGTCTCGCGCTCGGCGGGCAGCACCAGCCGGTAGGGGTCGCTGCTCTCCCTCAGCTGGCCGGAGGCGGCCTCCAGCAGCGGGTCGGCTCCGGGCCGGAGTTCGATCCGCAGGACCACGGTGCCGCGTTTCCCGGGCGCGAGGGTCACCGCCTCGATCGCCTCCAGCGGGACCCGCCGTTCCCCGAGCGCCTGGAACAGCTTGGGTGTCCGGAGCCCCCGCTCGTAACGGATGAGCACGGAGTCGGGCCCGAACTCCCAGGCGGCATGAAAACCGGCCAGTACGTCACCCATGCGGCTCATCGTATGCGGCACGAGCTTCTCCGTCCCTTCTCCACGCATACCGCAGTATCTCCGCCTCTACGCGCGTCCGGTAGTGGTCGTACCGGACAAACCCGCCCGGCAGGTGTCGTCCGCGTCCGCGCAGGACACCGCACGGTATGCGCCAGCACCGATCTCGGCGAGGTTCCGCAGACTGTCCGTGCCCGGTTCGAAGTACCCGGCGTGCCCCTTCGCCTCCCGTGCCGACAGCACCCGCGCACCGAACTCCGCCGCCACCGGGTCGGCCCCGTGCCCCAGGCCGCCGAGCTCCAGGTACGGCACGTCCTGGATCCAGTCGTCGGCGTCCCGCATCGCCCAGACCCGGGCGGTGGTGTTCAGCTGGGACGCCTTCTCCACCCGCATGCCGGGGCTGCCGGCCACCGCGATGTCGGTCACCCGCTCCGGCAGCCGGTGCGCGGCGACGCCGCACACCACGGAGCCGTAGCTGTGGCAGAACAGCGACACCGGGGCGGTCCCGGGCAGTCCGCGCACCAGCGCGTCCAGCCGCAGCGCGCCGTCCTCGGCGCGCATCGCCGTGGCCGCTTCCATGCCGAGCCCGCTGGGGGCGGCGTAGTCGGCCCAGGCGATCACGGCGGTACGGGTCGAGGGGGCGGCGTCGCGCTCGGCCGCGTACAGGGACTTCGCCATGCCGACGGGGGCCGAGTGCTCGCGCCGGGTGCGCTGGAAGGTGAGCAGGTCGGTGTCGACGCCGGGGACGACGACCGAGACCCGCTCGGCCCCGCGCAGGTCGCCGAAGACCTCGGCGACCCGGCCGGAGCCCGCCGGGTCGAAGGCGAGGACGTGCCGGCCCGGGCGCATCAGCGCCTCGAAGCGGTCGAGCCTGCGGGCGGCCTGGTGCCGGCCGGAGGCGGTGAGGCGGCTGTCGTGCACGCGTTCCGCCTCGGCCTTGCGGGCCTGCCCCAGTGCGATGCGGTTGGCGAGGTAGCGCAGCTGGACCGGTGCGCCGTTCATGTTGCCGACCGCGAGCGGATAACGAAGGGCGAGGCCGGTGCGCTGCCCCTCGGTGAGGGAGGCGAAGAACCGGGCCAGCCGTGCGGGCGCCGACTGCGGGTCCGGCAGCCGGTGGCCGGCCAACAGGCCGTGCTCCCAGGCGCTGAGCGACGCCTGGAGCGGAGCGGGACGGCGCTGGTGGCGCAGCGTCGTCCAGCCCGTGGTCGCCAGCATCACGAGGACGACGGCGAGTGCGAGCAGCGCACGCCAGACGTTCGGTTGCGAAGGGGTGTCGAAGGAAGTCACTGGAAGGACACACTAGGAGAACGGGAGTGTCCTGAGTGGGGCAAGTGATCGGTATCACGTTTGGCGGTGCCGATCCGGGGATGGATCCGTGCGCCAGCTGCCCACGAGCGCCGGTCCCACATGGTCCAGACAGACCGTCAGCAGGCCTCGCATGGCGGCCGCGCTGAAGTCGTCCCCGGTGGACCAGCGCCGCTCCGCCACGCGGACCACCCCGCCGAACGCGGCCACCAGGATCCTCGGCCGGGGGTCGGTGTCCACGTCGAGTCCCTCGCGCTCGGCGACGATGCGCGCCAGTTCCTCCTCCAGTTCCGTCGCGCGGCGCAGATGGGCGGCGAGCAGGGCGGGCGTCGACTCGATCACCCGGTAGACGCGCAGGTGCAGTTCCAGGGGGACGAGTTGCTCGACGGTCTCGGTGATGTCGTCCCAGCTGTCCAGCACGGCCCGGCGCAGCACCTCCAGCGGCGCCTCGCCCGGCGGGCGTTTGCGTACGGCCTCGACGACGCGCGACTCCGCGAGCCGGGGGACGAAGAACGCCACCTCCTCCTTGCTCGCGAAGTAACGGAAGAAGGTGCGCTGCGAGACGTCGACGGCCGCGGCGATGTCGTCGACGGTCGTCCTGTCGTACCCGCGCGTGGCGAACAGTTCCAGCGCGGCCCGGACCAGCGAGTCCCGTGTGCGCTGCTTCTTGCGCTCCCGCAGACCCGGTCGCGGCGGCGCGCCCGCGGCGGTCCCGACCGTTCCCATGGCTCCTCCTCGAACTGTTTCCCCTGTTCAGGCTATACGCGAGTGTCCTGTCAGTGACCGCCTGATGAATTGGTTTGTCAACTGTCAGCGGCTGACTTTAGTGTCGAACGTATGACTAGTCAGACGACCATCGACACGACGGGGCCGGGGGACGGCACGCCGGACGCCCCGTCGGGCGTGGCCCCGGGCAAGGGGCTGCGCGGGCACCCCTGGTTCACCCTCTTCACCGTCGCCGTGGGCGTCATGATGGTGGCCCTCGACGGCACCATCGTGGCCATCGCGAACCCGGCCATCGGCGAGGACCTGGGCGCCTCGCTGTCGGAGCTCCAGTGGATCACCAACGCCTACTTCCTCGCCCTCGCGGTCTGCCTGATCACCGCGGGCAAGCTCGGTGACCGCTTCGGCCACCGCCAGACCTTCCTCATCGGTGTCGTCGGCTTCGCCGCGGCGTCGGGGGCCATAGGTCTGTCCGACAGCATCGCGCTGGTCGTCACCTTCCGTGTGCTCCAGGGTCTGTTCGGCGCACTGCTGATGCCGGCCGCGCTCGGTCTGCTGCGGGCCACCTTCCCGGCCGAGAAGCTCAACATGGCCATCGGCATCTGGGGCATGGTCATCGGCGCCTCCACCGCGGGCGGCCCGATCCTCGGCGGTGTCCTCGTCGAGCACGTCAACTGGCAGTCGGTGTTCTTCATCAACGTGCCGGTCGGTGTCCTCGCCGTCGTGCTCGGCGCGTGGATCCTGCTCGACCACCGCGCGCGGAACGCGCCGCGCTCCTTCGACCTGCTCGGCATCGCCCTGCTGTCGGCCGCGATGTTCTGCCTGGTGTGGGCCCTGATCAAGGCTCCGGAGTGGGGCTGGGGCGACGGCAAGACCTGGGGGTTCATCGCCGCCTCGGTGATCGGCTTCCTGCTGTTCGCGTTCTGGGAGACGAAGGTCAAGGAACCGCTGATCCCGCTGGGGCTGTTCCGCTCGGTCCCGCTGTCCGCGGGTGTCGTGCTGATGGTCCTGATGGCCATCGCCTTCATGGGCGGACTGTTCTTCGTCACCTTCTACCTGCAGAACGTGCACGGCATGAGCCCGATCGACGCCGGCCTGCACCTGCTTCCGCTCACCGGCATGATGATCGTCGGATCGCCGCTGGCCGGGGTGGTGATCACCAAGGTGGGCCCGCGCATCCCGCTCGCCGGCGGCATGGCGTTCACCGCCCTCGCCATGTACGGCATGTCGACGCTGGAGACGGACACCGGCAGCGCCGTGATGTCGCTCTGGTTCGCCCTGCTGGGTCTCGGCCTCGCGCCCGTCATGGTCGGAGCCACCGAGGTCATCGTCGGCAACGCGCCGCTCGAGCTCTCCGGTGTCGCCGGTGGCCTCCAGCAGGCCGCCATGCAGATCGGCGGCAGCCTCGGCACGGCCGTGCTCGGCGCCGTGATGGCCTCCAAGGTGAGCAGCGACCTCGAGGGCAACTGGGCGAAGGCCGGGCTCCCGCCGCTCACCCCGGAACAGGCCGACCAGGCCTCCGAGGCCGTGCAGGTGGGTGTGGCCCCGGTGGCGAAGGGCACTCCGCCGGAGATCGCCACGAAGATCACCGACGTCGCCCACGACACCTTCATCTCCGGCATGAGCCTGGCGTCCCTGGTCGCCGCCGGAGTCGCCGCCGTGGCGGTGCTGGTCGCCCTCCTCACCAAGCGCGGTGAGAACGCGGAGGCGGGCGCGGGCGTCGGCCACATCTGACGGGCCGTGCGACAGGGGTCGCTCCGCGTGCGCGCCGCCGGAGGGGAGCGGCGCGCACGCGGCGGCCCCTCCGGCCGTCCGCGCGGAGTGAATTCACCGCCGGAGCGGGGGTACCCGCCATATCGACCCACCCTCACAGGGAGTTGATGATGGCGAGCTTCGGACACGGTACGCGCAGGGACCCCCGCACACGTGGCCGGACGTGGTCACGGTCCGGGCCGGATCGCGCGACGCTCGGGATCATCGGCGCCATCTGCGCGGTCGCCGGTTTCTTCGTGCTGGGGATCATCCTCGGCCCGGTGGCGGTCGTCTGCGGCTGGCTCGCCATGGGCCGCAGCTGGGCGGGCTCCCGCTCGGCGCCGGCCCTGGTCGCCCTCGTCCTGGGCGCCATCGACACGCTCCTGGCCGTCATCTGGCTGGCGGGAGCGACCACGTCGGGCTACTCGATGTTCTGACGCAGCGTCAAGGCGCAGGCCCCCGGTGTTCACCGGGGGCCTGCGCCTGTGCACGGGCCCTACGCGTCGCCTCCCGCGACCCCCGGGTCCGCCGCGGCCACGTCCAGCAGCTGGTACCGGTCGATCGCCTGCTTCAGCACCGACCGGTCGACGTGTCCTTCGCGCGCCAGTTCCGTCAGCACCGCCACCACGATCGACTGCGCGTCGATGTGGAAGAACCGCCGTGCCGCCCCCCGCGTGTCCGCGAACCCGAACCCGTCCGCGCCCAGCGACTGGTACGTCCCCGGCACCCAGCGCGCGATCTGGTCCGGCACCGACCGCATCCAGTCGGACACCGCCACCACCGGCCCCCGCGCCGCCGAGAGCTTCCGCGTCACGTACGGGGTGCGCTGCTCCTCCTCCGGGTGCAGCAGGTTGTGACGCTCGCAGTCCACCGCCTCGCGCCGCAGCTCGTTCCAGGAGGTCGCCGACCAGACGTCGGCCTTGACGTCCCACTCCTCGGCGAGGATCCGCTGCGCCTCGATCGCCCACGGCACCGCGACCCCGGACGCCAGGATCTGTGCCGGGAACGAACCCGCCGCGCCCTCGCTGAAGCGGTAGAGGCCCTTGACGATGCCCTCGGCGTCCACGCCCTCGGGCTCGGCGGGGTGCTGGATCGGCTCGTTGTAGACGGTCAGGTAGTAGAAGACGTCCTCGCCGTGCGGGTGCTGCTCGTCGGATCCGTACATCCGGCGCAGCCCGTCCTGCACGATGTGCGCGATCTCGAACCCGAACGCCGGGTCGTACGCGACGCACGCCGGGTTCGTGGACGCCAGCAGCTGTGAGTGGCCGTCCGCGTGCTGGAGACCCTCACCGGTCAGCGTCGTGCGCCCCGCGGTCGCGCCCAGGACGAAACCGCGCGCCAGCTGGTCGGCCATCTGCCAGAACTGGTCGCCGGTGCGCTGGAAACCGAACATCGAGTAGAAGACGTACACCGGGACGAGCGGTTCGCCGTGGGTGGCGTACGCCGATCCCGCCGCGATCAGCGAGGCCGTGCAGCCGGCCTCGGAGATGCCGTCGTGCAGCATCTGGCCGTTCGGCGCCTCCTTGTAGGCGAGCAGCAGCTCCCGGTCCACGGACTCGTACTGCTGGCCGAGCGGGTTGTAGATCTTCGCGCTCGGGAAGAACGAGTCCATGCCGAACGTGCGGTACTCGTCCGGCGCGATCAGCACGAAACGCTTGCCGATCTCCTTGTCCCGCATGAGGTCCTTGAGGAGGCGGACGAAGGCCATGGTCGTCGCGATGGACTGCTGGCCGGAGCCCTTCTTCACGGTCGCGTACGTCTTGTCATCGGGCAGCCGCAGCGGCTTCGACCGCACCACCCGCGTCGGCACGTACCCGCCGAGCGCCTTGCGGCGGTCGTGCATGTACTGCATCTCCTCGGTGTCCGGGCCCGGGTGGTAGTAGGGCGGCAGACCGGACTCGAGGTCCTTGTCGGAGATCGGCAGGTGCAGCCGGTCCCGGAAGTGCTTGAGGTCGGCGACCGTCAGCTTCTTCATCTGGTGCGTGGCGTTGCGGCCCTCGAAGTTCGGGCCCAGCGTCCAGCCCTTGACGGTCTTCGCGAGGATCACCGTCGGCTGGCCCTTGTGCTCGACCGCCGCCTTGTACGCCGCGTAGATCTTGCGGTGGTCGTGGCCGCCGCGCCCCAGGTGCAGGATCTGGTCGTCGGTCATGCCCTCGACCATCGCGCGCAGCCGGTGGTCGCCGCCGAAGAAGTGGTCGCGGATGTACGCGCCCGACTCGGTGGCGTACGTCTGGAACTGGCCGTCCGGCGTGGTGTTCATCTTGTTGACCAGCACGCCGTCGCGGTCCTGGGCGAGCAGCGGGTCCCAGGTACGGTCCCAGACCAGCTTGATCACGTTCCAGCCGGCGCCCCGGAAGACCGACTCCAGCTCCTGGATGATCTTTCCGTTGCCGCGCACCGGGCCGTCGAGCCGCTGCAGGTTGCAGTTGACGACGAAGGTCAGGTTGTCCAGGCCCTCCCGCGCGGCGAGGGTCAGCTGGCCCAGCGACTCCGGCTCGTCCATCTCGCCGTCGCCGAGGAACGCCCACACGTGCGAGCGCGAGGTGTCCGCGATGCCGCGCGCGTGCATGTAGCGGTTCATCCGTGCCTGGTAGATCGCGCCGATCGGGCCGAGCCCCATCGACACGGTCGGGAACTCCCAGAAGTCCGGCATCAGCCGCGGGTGCGGGTACGACGACAGCGCGTACGGGGCCTTCGACTTCTCCTGGCGGAAGCCGTCCAGGTGCCGCTCGCTCAGCCGGTCCAGCAGGTACGCGCGGGCGTAGATGCCGGGGGATGCGTGCCCCTGGAAGAAGACCTGGTCACCGCCGTCGCCCTCGTCCTTGCCGCGGAAGAAGTGGTTGAAGCCCACGTCGTACAGCGACGCGGAGGAGGCGAAGGTGGCGATGTGGCCGCCGACCCCGATGCCCGGCCGCTGCGCGCGGGAGACCATCACCGCGGCGTTCCAGCGGGTGGCGTTGAGGATCTTGCGCTCGATCTCCTCGTTGCCCGGGAAGAACGGCTCGGCGCGGGTCGGGATCGTGTTGACGTAGTCCGTGCTGCGCATCTCGGGGACGGCCACGCGCTTGGCGCGGGCACGCTCGATCAGTCGCAGCATCAGGTAGCGGGCCCGCTCCCGGCCGCGCTCGTCGACCGCGGCGTCCAGGGAGTCGAGCCACTCCTGCGTTTCCTCGGGATCGAAGTCAGGAACCTGACTCGGAAGGCCGCCAATGATGATCGGGTTGCGATCGGATGCGGAAGCCACGCTGTTCCTTACCTGTCGGAGGGCCGTGGGGCGGGCCGCCGTCCTGCCGGTACGGCCCGGATTGCGCCGATCCCCATGGTCCACCTCGGGGCCGTCGGCGTCATCTCTACCGGGAGGTAATCCGCGGGCGCGACCAGTACGGTGTTCATAGGGCTCGACCATTCGAGTCTTCGCACACATAGACGGTTCTCAAAGGGTCAAACAGGGCACAAAGGTGTGGTGTGCGTCACCTTGGGTCATGATGGTGTGCCTGGAGTTGCGGTGCCCCGGCCAGGATCGTCACCGTTTCGGCGGTCTGCACGGCCGGGTACTTGCGCGATTCGTCCCGCCCGTGTGGACTACGGCCAATGCTTCGCGCACGCGCGTGGCTGAGTTATTCCCAAGACATGATCAGGAGGCAACCCGTGAGCGCGACCGCGGACCACGCGGAGGAGCGGACGAACCCTGCCGCCAGGCTGGGGTTCCAGCCCGGGCAGGTGGTCCAGGAGATCGGCTACGACGACGACGTCGACCAGGAGCTCCGCGAGGCCATCGAGGGCGTCATCGAGAGCGACCTTGTCGACGAGGACTACGACGACGTGGCTGACGCCGTTGTGCTGTGGTTCCGCGACGACGACGGCGACCTGACGGATGCGCTGGTGGATGCCACCACGTACATCGAAGAGGGCGGCGCGATCCTGCTCCTCACGCCGAAGACAGGTCGTTCGGGCTACGTGGAGCCGAGCGACATCTCGGAGGCCGCCACCACGGCGGGCCTGACGGCGGCCAAGAGCGTCAGCGTGGGCAAGGACTGGAGCGGCAGCCGGCTGGCGACGCCGAAGGCGGCCAGGTCCAAGCGGTGAACCACCCCGGACGGGCCGGTCGCGTCACGCGTCGGCCCGTTCGTCGGCCTGCCGTGCTCCCTGCGTAGGGTGGTCGGAGCGAACCACCCCGAAGGGACGAACACGACGATGGCGATCCAGGTCGGCGACAAGGCCCCCGAATTCGAGCTCAGGGACAACCACGGGGCGACCGTGAGGCTGTCCGACTTCCGCGGGCGGAAGAACGTGGTGGTGCTCTTCTACCCGTTCGCCTTCACCGGTGTGTGCACCGGCGAGCTGTGCGAGGTCCGCGACCGGCTGCCGCAGTTCTCCGACCGCGACACCCAGGTGCTCGCCGTCTCCAACGACTCCATCCACACCCTGCGCGTCTTCGCCGAGCAGGAAGACCTGGAGTACCCCCTGCTCAGCGACTTCTGGCCGCACGGCGACGTCTCGCGCGCGTACGGCGTCTTCGACGAGGACAAGGGGTGCGCCGTACGCGGGACGTTCATCATCGACAAGGAGGGCGTCGTGCGCTGGACCGTCGTCAACGCCCTGCCGGACGCCCGTGACCTGAACGAGTACATCGAGGCGCTCGACACCCTGTGACTCTTCGGTCGTCGGGCCTGCGGCGACCGGGAACCCGTCATTAGGATCGATTCGTTGATCCGACATCCGACGCACGACGGGGCACCCCGTCCCAGAACACCAATGGAGGACTCGTGGGAGTCAGCCTCAGCAAGGGCGGCAACGTATCGCTGACCAAGGAGGCGCCGGGCCTGACCGCGGTCATCGTCGGTCTGGGGTGGGACATCCGCACCACGACCGGTACCGACTTCGACCTCGACGCCAGCGCGCTGCTGCTGAACAGCAGCGGCAAGGTGGCCAGCGACGCGCACTTCATCTTCTTCAACAACCTGAAGAGCCCGGACGGCTCGGTGGAGCACACCGGCGACAACCTCACCGGTGAGGGCGAGGGCGACGACGAGCAGATCAAGATCGATCTCGCCGGGGTCCCCGCCGACATCGAGAAGATCGTCTTCCCGGTCTCCATCTACGACGCCGAGAACCGCCAGCAGTCCTTCGGCCAGGTGCGCAACGCGTTCATCCGCGTCGTCAACCAGGCCGGCGGGGCCGAGATCGCCCGTTACGACCTGAGCGAGGACGCCTCCACCGAGACCGCCATGGTCTTCGGCGAGCTGTACCGGCACGGCGCGGAGTGGAAGTTCCGCGCCATCGGCCAGGGCTACGCCTCCGGTCTGCGCGGCATCGCGCAGGACTTCGGGGTCAACGTCTGAGACGGACACGCCCCGGGCGGCCACGCCCGGGCCCGGCCGCCTTCCGCGGCCACACCGCCCGGCGCCGCACGGTTTACGTGCGGCGCCGGACGCGCATGACCACCTGGAGAAACATCACCCGGAGGGGGACCAGCATCATGGGCGTCACGCTCGCCAAAGGGGGGAACGTCTCCCTGTCCAAGGCCGCACCGAACCTCACGCAGGTCATGATCGGGCTCGGCTGGGACGTGCGCTCCACCACCGGAGCCGACTTCGACCTCGACGCCAGTGCGCTGATGTGCAGCGGCGGCCGGGTCATGGGGGACGAGTGGTTCGTCTTCTACAACCAGCTCACGAGCCCGGACGGCTCGGTGGAGCACACCGGTGACAACCTCACCGGCGAGGGCGAGGGCGACGACGAGTCCCTGCTGGTCGATCTCTCCCAGGTGCCGGCCCAGTGCGACAGGATCGTCTTTCCGGTCTCCATCCACATGGCCGACGAGCGCGGTCAGACCTTCGGCCAGGTCGGCAACGCCTTCATCCGTGTGGTGAACCGGGCGGACGGCCAGGAGCTCGCCCGCTACGACCTGAGCGAGGACGCGTCCACCGAAACCGCGATGATCTTCGGTGAACTCTACCGTTACCAGGGGGAATGGAAGTTCCGTGCGGTGGGACAGGGGTATGCGTCGGGATTGCAGGGCATCGCTCTAGACTTCGGAGTCAACGTTTCGTAAAGCCGATCACGGCAGCGGGGGATACCCGTTAACACACCTGGGGTAGCCAGTGGTTCTGAAAACCTTCGGCTGGTCGTTCGCGGTCACCGCGCTCGGCCTGGTCGCAGCGATCCTCTTCGGGGGGTGGACCGCCTTTGGAATCGTGGCGATCCTCTCGGTCCTCGAGATCTCGCTGTCCTTCGACAACGCGGTGGTCAACGCCGGAATCCTGAAGAAGATGAACGCCTTCTGGCAGAAGATCTTCCTCACCATCGGCATCCTGATCGCCGTCTTCGGCATGCGGCTGGTCTTCCCCGTCGTGATCGTCGCCGTCAGCGCGCAGCTCGGGCCGATCGAGGCGGTCGACCTCGCGCTCAGCGACAAGGACCGTTACCAGGAGCTGGTCACCGACGCCCACCCGGCGATCGCCGCGTTCGGTGGCATGTTCCTGCTGATGATCTTCCTGGACTTCGTCTTCGAGGAGCGGGACATCAAGTGGCTGGGCTGGCTGGAGCGCCCGCTGGCCAAGTTCGGCAAGATCGACATGCTGTCGGTCTGCATCGCCCTGATCATTCTGCTGATCTCCGCCATGACCTTCGCCACCCACGCCCACCAGCACGGCGGCGCACACGTGGACAAGGCGGAGACGGTCCTGCTGTCCGGCATCGCGGGCCTGGTCACCTACATGATCGTGGGCGGTCTGTCCGGCTTCTTCGAGGAGAAGCTGGAAGAGGAGGAGGAACGCGAGCACGAGGCCGAGGAGCAGGCCGAGCGCCAGGGCAAGCCGCGCTCGGCGGTCGCGCTGGCCGGCAAGGCCGCGTTCTTCATGTTCCTCTACCTCGAGGTGCTGGACGCCTCCTTCTCCTTCGACGGCGTCATCGGCGCCTTCGCCATCACCAACGACATCGTCCTGATGGCGCTCGGCCTGGGCATCGGCGCCATGTACGTGCGGTCCCTGACCATCTACCTGGTCCGTCAGGGCACCCTGGACGACTACGTCTACCTGGAGCACGGCGCGCACTACGCGATCGGCGCCCTGGCGCTGATCCTGCTCGTCACCATCCAGTACGAGATCCACGAGCTCATCACCGGCTCCCTCGGCGTCATCCTCATCGGCGCCTCCTTCTGGTCCTCCGTGCGCCGCAACAAGCGGCTCGCCGCGGCCGAGGGGAGCGCCGGCCACAGGACCGAGGTCTCCTCCGGGGTGTGACAGCCCCCCGGGTGAGGAACGCTCTCGACGGGGCGGCTCCGAGGACCACTCCTCGGAGCCGCCCCGCGGGCCGTCCGGGAGTCCCGGCGGTCCGAGCGGGGTTACGGCGACTGGACTTGGGGCGGGAATGGGTTTCCTGGACGGACTGCGGCGCGGACGCGAGAGTGCCTTCGACTCGGGCAGCGCGGCCAGCAACGCCATCGAGCTGACCAAACGGCACGGTCAGGTGTCCCTGACCAAGCAGGGAGCGGACACCGGCCATCTGCGGATCAACCTCAGCTGGCGGATGCGGACCTCCGACTTCGGCGGCTCCCCGCGGGAGAGCCTGCTGCGCCACCCCCTCAAGGCGCTCAAGCCGCCGGAGGTGATCGGACACAGCCAGTCCATGGTGAACGTCGATCTCGACCTCGGCTGTCTGTACGAGCTCCAGGACGGCACCAAGGGCGTGGTCCAGCCCCTCGGCGGCTTCCTCGGCGACATCAACGCCGCGCCCTACGTCAAGCTCAGCGGTGACGACCGGTTCGGGTCGGGCTCGGGCGAGACCATGTACGTCAACCTGGACCACCGGGAGAACATCAAGCGCCTGCTGGTCTTCGCCTACATCTACGACCAGACGCCCGCGTTCGACCGGACGCACGCCATGGTCACGCTCTACCCCGGCAACGGCCCGCGGGTCGAGATCGGCCTCGACGAACGCCACCCCCAGGCCCGTTCCTGCGCCGTGGTGATGATCGAGAACGTCAAGGGCGAGATCCTCGTCCGCCGCGAGGTGAAGTTCGTGTACGGATTCCAGGCGGAGCTCGACCGGCTGTACGGGTGGGGGCTCCAGTGGGGGAGGGGCTTCAAGACGAAGGCCGGTCGTTGAGGAGTCCCCTGGTCCCACAGGCGCCGGTCCGCTAACGCCCGATGAACTGCGGCCCCTGCGGCGGAAGCCGGAAGTCCGGGTCGGGGGAGGCGACGGCCGGCGGCGGGAAGCCGTACCCGGACGGCGCCCCTGCGGCGGGCGCCGGCGGATAGCCGTGGGCCGGCTGCGCGGCCGCGGGCCGCTGCGGCGGATAGCCGTACGCGGGTTGTGCGGGCACTCCCGCGGGTTGTGCGGGCGCCCCCGCGGGCTGCTCGGGCGGCAGCGGCCGGGACACCTCGGGCGCCGGCGGGACGAGCGGGGCCTGAGGCTGTGTGAGGGCCTCGGAGGAGGTGCGGTCGGAGGCCGGCACGTGCGCCGTCGGCGGCGGCTGCTGGGTGACGTCGGAGGGATCGGGCTGCTGCGCCGCCTCCGACTCGTCCACCGAGATGCCGAAGTCGGTCGCCAGGCCCTTCAGGCCGTTCGAATAGCCCTCGCCGAGCGCCCGGAACTTCCACCCCTTCCCGCGCCGGTACAGCTCACCGCAGATCAGCGCGGTCTCCTCACCGGTCTCCGGCTTGATGTCGAAGTACGCCAGCGCGTCCCCGTCGGCGGCCTGCGCGTCGTACAGCAGGATGCGCAGGTCCCGTACGCGGTCGAAGGTGACGCCGTCCGCCGACGCGACGAGCAGGATCCGGCCGACACCGGACTCGACACCGGTGAGATCCGTCTGGATCGTGTCGGTCAGGCCCTCGGCGACGCGCTTCTTGCCGAGCCGCCACACCTGCTCGGCAGGATGCCGTGGCTGGTTGTAGAACACGAAGTCCTCGTCGGAGCGCACGCGACCGTCGGGGCCGAGGAGCAGTGCGGAGGCGTCGACGTCCGGTACCCCCTGCCCGGGCGACCAGCGCAGTACGGCGCGTACCGTGGTGGCCTCGAGAGGAACGTTCGACCCCTTGAGCATCGCGTGCGTCATACGGTCATCCTGCCTTCTCCGTCCTGGTCACGACAACGCGGGGGCCGGGGCCGACACAGCCGGGTCACCTGAAGTTCATGCCCCGCGGGAACCGCCGACATGGATCCCTACGTACTATTACCGGCCACCTTCCGACATTCCCGAGATTCCAGAGAGGCCACGGGGGAGTTCCATGCGTCATTTCGGGCAGATCGCCCCTGCGGTGCGGAAACGTCTCTTCTACCGGGAGCCCGCCGAGTTCACGCCGGACTCCCCGGCCCGGCTGCTCTCCGCGGTCCTCGGCGCCACGCTCTACAGCCCCGCGACCCGGCCCCGGCTCGCCGACGACGTCGTCAAGCAGGGCGGACGCGGTGTGGTCTCCATGGTGCTGTGCCTGGAGGACTCCATCGACGACGACGAGGTGACCGCGGGCGAGGAGAACCTGGTACGGCAGTTCACGGACCTGGCCGGGCGGCCCGGTGCGGAGCTGCCGCTGCTGTTCATCCGGGTCCGCGTCCCCGGACAGATCCCCGACCTCGTCCGGCGCCTCGGCTCCGGCGTCTCGCTGCTGTCCGGATTCGTACTGCCGAAGTTCACCGCGGAACGCGGCCTGCCGTTCCTGGAGGCGCTGACCGCCGCCGAGGCCGAAAGCGGACGCCGGCTGTTCGCCATGCCGGTGCTGGAGTCGCCCGAGCTGCTCTACCGCGAGTCCCGCGTGGAGACCCTCGAGGGCATCTTCCGCACCGTCGACAAGTACCGCGACCGCGTGCTCGCGCTGCGCCTCGGCGTGACCGACTTCTGCTCCTCCTACGGGCTGCGCAGGGGCCCCGACATGACGGCGTACGACATCCAGGTCGTCGCCTCCGTGATCTCCGACGTGGTGAACATGCTGGCCCGGGCCGACGGCACGGGATTCACCGTGACGGGGCCGGTCTGGGAGTACTTCCGGGTGCAGGAACGCATGTTCAAGCCCCTCCTGCGGCAGAGCCCCTTCCACGAGGTGAAGGCGGTCGCCCTGCGCGAGAAGCTCATCGAGCACGCCATGGACGGCCTGCTGCGCGAGATCTCCCTCGACCGGGCGAACGGCCTGCTGGGCAAGACCTGCATCCACCCCTCGCACGTCCTCCCCGTGCACGCGCTGTCCGTCGTCAGCCACGAGGAGTTCAGCGACGCCCAGGACATCCTCCGGCCGGAACGCGGCGGCGGGGGTGTACTCAGGTCGGCCTACACGAACAAGATGAACGAGGTGAAGCCCCACCGCGCCTGGGCCGAGCGGACCCTGCTGCGCGCAGAGGCCTTCGGCGTGGCCAACGAGGACATCGGCTTCGTGGAACTGCTCGCGGCGGGCCTGGCCGAGTGACCGGGACGGAGAAGACTGTGAACGAGGGGATGCGCCACCCGGCGCGTCACGGAAACCCGGCCGGCGAGGGCATCTGGTCCGGCAGCTGGGTCACGGAGCGGCTCGGCGTCGAGCTGGCCGGGGACGAGAGCCTGCCCGGACTGCTGGGGCTGGCGCTGCGCCGCAATCCCAAGCGGGCCCACCTGCTGGTGTCCAACGTCCTCGGCAAGCACGTCCCCCAGTCCCCGTCCGTCGTGTACGGCCACGGCGTCACGCTCGGCCGCCGGGTGCGTGAGCTGCTGGGGGACGCGGCGGAGGGGGCGGTGGTCCTCGGCTACGCCGAGACCGCGACCGGTCTGGGGCATTCCGTCGCCGACGGTCTGGGCACGGCCCCGTACCTGCACTCCACGCGCCGCCCGGTCGCGGGAACGGCCACCGCCGGGGGCTTTGAGGAGTCCCACTCCCACGCCACGTCCCACCTGCTGCTCCCGGAGGATCCGCGGCTGCTGGCCGGGGACGGTCCGCTGGTCCTGGTCGACGACGAGTTCTCGACGGGGAACACGGTGTTGAACACCGTCCGGGACCTCCACGCGCGGTATCCGCGGGAGCGGTACGTCGTGGTCGCCCTCGTCGACATGCGTTCGCCCGCGGACGCCGGCCGTCTGGACGGGTTCGCCCGTGGGATCGGGGCGCGGATCGACCTGGTGACGACCGCGTCGGGCACGGTGCGGCTGCCGGACGGCGTCCTGGCGAAGGGGCAGGAGCTGGTGGCGCGGTACGAGAGCGCCGCGGGAGGCGGTCGGTCGTCCGCGGCCGCGTCGGGGCAGGCCGCGCGGTCGCCCGCGACCCCGGAGGGCGCCGCTGGTCCCGCGAGCCCCGGAGCCGACGCCCGGACGGGTTCCCCGGGGGCGTGGGGCGTGGCCGGATCCGCGGCTGCCGCCGCGTGGACGCGATCGGCCCAGGACGACCCGCACCCGGACGGCACGCTCGCCAGGCGAGTGGACCTGTGCTGGCCGGACGGCCTCCCCGACGGCGGACGCCACGGCTTCACCCCCGCGCACCGGGCCCGCCTCGAATCCGCGCTCCCCGACATGGCGGCCCGCCTCGCGGCCGCACTCCCCGAGGACGCGCGCCGCGTCCTCGTCCTCGGCTTCGAGGAGCTGATGTACGCCCCGCTGCGCCTGGCGGGCGAGCTGGAGCGGACCGTCCGCGCCGACGTGCGCTTCTCCACCACCACCCGCTCGCCCGTCCTCGCCGTCGACGACCCCGGCTACGCGATACGCACCCGCCTGGTCTTCCCCGCCCACGACGACCCCGCCGACGGCCCCGGCGACCGTTACGCCTACAACGTCGCCGGCGGCGGCTTCGACGCCGTCGTCGCGGTCGTCGACTCGGCCGCCGACACCCCCGCACTGCACGCGCCCGACGGCCTGCTCGCCCGGCTCGCCGCGCACACCCCGCAGGTCCTCCTCGCGGTCGTACCGTCGTACGTGCCCACACCGCAGGACGCCGTTTCCCAGGACGCCCGACCGGACGCCCCCGAAAGGCCCGCCACCATGCTGCCCGAGCCCCTCAGAGGCCCCGCCTTCTCCTCGTACGCGCCCGAGGAGGTCGGCTGGCTGCTCCAGGACCTCTCGGACGTGACGCTGGAGGCGCCGACCGAGGAGCGCGAGGAGGCCATCCAGAGCGGCGGCGCCCACTACGCGGAGTCGCTGCCCGTGGAGTACCAGCCGAGCGAGCAGTACCAGGAGCTGTTCCACGCGGCCCTGGACGAGTCGGCGGCCCGACTGGCCCACGCGGTGGGGGTGGTCACCGAGACCGTGCTCGCCGAACGGTCCCCCCGCCCCGTGCTCGTCTCCCTGGCCCGCGCGGGCACCCCCGTGGGCATCCTGATGCGCCGCTGGGCGCACCACCGCCACCAGCTCGACCTGCCCCACTACGCGGTGTCGATCGTCCGCGGCCGGGGCATCGACGCCAACGCGCTGCGCTGGCTGGCCGCCCACCACGACCCCCGGGAGGTGGTCTTCGTCGACGGCTGGACCGGCAAGGGTGCCATCACCCGCGAACTCGCCCAGGCCGTTCAGGAGTTCGAGAAGAACGAGGGCGTCACCGGCTTCGACCCGGAGATCGCGGTCCTGGCCGACCCCGGCTCCTGCGTCCGCACCTACGGCACCCGCGAGGACTACCTGATCCCCTCCGCCTGCCTCAACTCCACGGTGTCCGGCCTGATCTCACGCACCGTGCTCCGGGCCGACCTGGTCGGCCCGGACGACTTCCACGGCGCCAAGTTCTACCGAGAACTCGCCGGCGCGGACCTCTCGACGGCCTTCCTGGACGCCGTGGCCGCCCGCTTCCCGGAGGTCACCGACGCCGCCTGCGCCCGGGCCGAGGAACTGCTCTCCACCGACCGCACCCCCACCTGGGAGGGCTGGGCGGCGGTCGAACGCATCAGCGAGGAGTACGGCATCCACGACGTGAACCTCGTCAAGCCCGGCGTCGGCGAGACCACCCGGGTGCTGCTGCGCCGGGTGCCCTGGAAGGTGCTCGCCCGGGCCGGAGCCGGCAGCGACCTCGACCACGTACGCCTCCTCGCGCGGCAGCGGGGCGTACCCGTCGAGGAGGTCGACGGACTCCCGTACACCTGTGTCGGACTGATCCACCCCCGCTACACCCGTGGCGCCACCGGCGCCGACGGCAGGGCGGTGACCCGCTGATGCCCGTCATCGTCGCCAGCGACCTCGACCGCACGCTCATCTACTCCGCCGCCGCCCTCGCCCTGACCATGCCGGACGCGCGGGCGCCCCGGCTGCTGTGCGTGGAGGTCCACGAGAGCCAGCCCCTGTCCTACATGACGGAGACGGCGGCCCGGCTCCTCACCGACCTCGGCGACGAGGCCGTGTTCGTCCCCACGACGACCCGCACCCGCAAGCAGTACCAGCGCATCAACCTCCCCGGCCCGCCGCCGCCCTACGCGATCTGCGCCAATGGCGGGCACCTCCTCGTCGACGGCGTGTCCGACCAGGACTGGCACGCCCGGGTGCTCGCCCGCCTCGCGGACGAGTGCGCCCCGCTGTCCGAGGTGCAGGAGCACCTGCTGCGGACCGCCGACCCGGTCTGGGTGCGCAAGCACCGGGTCGCCGAGGACCTCTTCGCCTACCTCGTCGTCGAGCGGGAACTGCTGCGCGAGGAGTGGGTGAAGGAACTCGGGGAGTGGGCGGAGAACCGCGGCTGGACCGTGTCCCTCCAGGGCCGCAAGATCTACGCCGTGCCCAAGCCGCTGACCAAGAGCGCGGCCATGCACGAGGTCGCCCGCCGCACCGGCGCCGATCTCACCCTCGCCGCCGGTGACTCCCTCCTCGACGCCGACCTGCTCCTCGCCGCCGACCAGGGCTGGCGCCCCGGCCACGGCGAACTCGCCGACGCCGACTGGGCGGCCCCCGCGGTCAGGGCCCTTCCCGAACGGGGCGTCCTGGCCGGCGAGCGCATCCTGCGCGAGTTCCTGCGGACGGTGCGCGCGCCCCGGTGACCGTCGCCCGGCCCGCGCGGGCGGCGGCCGCCGGGCCCGGCGGCCCGCTCCTCAGCGGTCCCGTTCGCGGCCGGTGAGCTCGTGCGGGTCGGTGACACGGAGCCGGCGGGTGGGGTGGTCCTCCTCGGAGCCGCCCGACGGACGTGTCTTCCGGGCGTCCTCCCGCCCGTCGCGCCGCCGCCGCCCGGCCCCGGGCCGCCGCAGCCGCACGACCACGAACACCAGCACCGCCAGCGCGGCCAGGGCCAGGACGACCTTCGAGTACGCCGAGACGACGTTCGTCACCTGTTCCCAGTTGTCGCCCAGCGCGTAGCCCGCGAGGACGAACGCGGTGTTCCAGATCGCGCTGCCCAGCGTGGTCAGGCCGAGGAACACCGGCAGCCGCATGCGCTCCACACCGGCCGGGACGGAGATCAGACTGCGGAAGATCGGGATCATCCGGCCGAAGAACACCGCCTTGGTCCCGTGCCGCAGGAACCACGCCTCCGTCTTCTCGATGTCGGCGACCTTCACCAGCGGCAGCCGGCCCGCGATCGCCACGGTCCGGTCCCGGCCGAGCAGCGCGCCGACCCCGTACAGGGCGAGCGCGCCGATCACCGACCCGGCGGTGGTCCACAGCAGCACGGCGAGCAGCCCCATGCGGCCGGCGCTCGCGGTGAACCCGGCCATCGGCAGGATGACCTCGCTGGGCAGCGGCGGGAAGAGGTTCTCCAGCGCGATGGCGAGTCCGGCGCCCGGGGCGCCCATCGCGTCCATGAGGTCGTGGACCCACTGGGGGCCGGGGCCGCCTTCGGCCGCCAGGACCGCGTCCGGTGCCGTCGTGTGCGCTGCGAGTGCCGTCATGCCGTCCACGCTAGGGATCCGGAGCTGAAGGGAGGCTGAGGACGACCGCGCACCACGGGCACGGACGGCCACAGACGTCCTCCACGGTTTTCCGCGACGGGCGTGCCCACACTTCACCGTCCGGCCGGACGGTGGGGAGTGCGGGCACCGCGTCAGCCGCAGCAGCCGCCGCCGCAGCAGCCGCCACCGCCCGCGGACGGAGCGGGGGCCGCGGCGGAGGCGGTGCCGCCCACCGCGACGGTGGACAGGAGCTTGACCGTGTCGTCGTGACCCGCCGGGCAGGCCGCGGGCGCGGAGGACTCCGCCATGGGGCGGCTCAGTTCGAAGGTGTCGCCGCAGGTCCGGCAGCGGTACTCGTAGCGAGGCATGGGCACAGGTTAACCGGCCCGGCCCGCGCCGGTCAGTGGGTGGCGCCGCCGCGTTCCTCCCGGATCAGGGTCACCACACGGCCCACCGTCGTCCGTACCTCCTCCGTCTCCGTCAGGAAGTGCCAGTAGTCGGGATGGCGGCCCTCCAGCCCGGCGACGGCCCGCTCCAGACGGGCCACGGCGTCGTCCAGGGGACGGGCGTGACGCGGGTCGGGGGTGTTGCGGCCGGCCATGGCCAGACGCTGGGCGTCGCGGATGGCGAAGCGGGTGCGTTCGATCTCCTGCCCGGGGTCCTTCTGCACGGCGTTCAGCCGCCGCAGCCGGTCACCGGCGGCCGACACCGCCTCGTCGGTCGTGTTCAGCAGTGCCCGCGCGGTCGACAGCAGGGCGGTCGCGTCAGCCCAGCGCTGCTCCTCGCGGGCCACCCGGGCCTCGGCGAGTCTCTCCTCCGCCCGGCCCACGTTCTCCGTGGCCACGTCGGGGACGTGCTGGAGGTCCTGCCAGCAGGCGGCGGTGAAACGCCGGCGCAGTTCGCTGAGGACCGGTTCGACCTGTTCGGAGCGGGTGATGAGGGCCTGGGCGCGGGTGCGCAGGGAGACCAGCCGGTGATCGATCTCGGCGGCCCGTTCCGGCAGCCGTTCGGCTTCGACGCGGACCGCCTCGGCCTCGCGCGTGACCCGTTCGGCCCGCTCCAGGGTCTGGGGCACGCCGTGCTGCCCCGCGCCCTGGTTCAGCTTGGTCAGTTCCGGGGAGAGCGCGGCGAGCCGGGCGGCAAGGTCGTCGGCCTTCAGCCCCGATCCGCGCGCGGTGTCGAGGGCGTCCGAGGCGGCGAGCAGCGCCTGCCGGGCGCGTTCGACGGCGGGCGCGAGCCGGGCGAGCCGGGTCTCGGCCTTGTCGAGGAGGGAGCCGAGCCCGTCGGCGAACCGGTCCAGCTCCTGCTTGACCCGGCCGAGTTCGTCCCTGGCGGCGGTCAGCCCGTCGCGGGCCCGGGCGGCGGCCGCCGCTTCCAGGTCGTCGCGGTCCAGGTCATGGGCGTCGACGGCGCTGATGTACCGGTGGCTGGCCTCGTCGATGCGCCGGCCGAGCGCCTCGAAGTCGGCGACGGCGCGGCGGGCGGCGGGGGAGGCGTCGACGGCGGTGATCGTCTCGATGGAGATCCGCAGGTCGCGCTGGGCGGTGTCGAGTTCGTAGAAGGCGGCCGCCGCCGCGTCCTTGGCGGCCTGCGCCTCGGCGCGCTGGTTCTCCGCCCGCCCGCCGAACCAGCGCCGGGTCCCGCCCCCGGCGAACGCGGCGGGCAGCGCCAGCGCCGCGACCAGCGGCAGCCCCACGAGGACGAGCGTCTCCCGCAGCGCGCCGGGGGCCCGGCGGACACCCGGCCGGAGGGGAAGAGGGGGTACGGCACGGCGCGCGCGGGGCACGCGCGGCTCCGACGGCGAGTACGGCTGCGCTGGTGTCGCCGTCACATCCCTCTCCCGTACTGTCGTTCGCCCGGCCCGATGCCATTCTCCCACCGGTGGAGGACGAAGACACGGGCCGGTCAGTTCGCCGTGCGGACGGTGAGTTCGCCGTCGCCGGTGCGCGCGGTCACCACGTGGGGGCTGGAGTCGTCGCGGGGCACGGACACGTTCTCGGCGCCGTCGCCGGTCCCGGTGTCCACGCGGTAGGAGGCCCGCGGCAGGTCGATCGTCAGGGAGCCGTCGCCGCTGCGGGAGTCCACCAGGTCGGGCACGGCGGCCAGTTCGAGGCGGACCGAGCCGTCCCCGCTGTGGGTGCGCACCGTACGGGAGGAGACCTCCGCGCGCACGGACCCGTCACCGGTGCGCAGTTCCAGCGGTCCGGTGGAGTCCGTGACGCGGATCGAACCGTCCGTCGTGCGGATGCTCAGCGCGTCGCGGAAGCCCCGCGCCCGTACGCTGCCGTCCCTCTCCTCGACCTTCACGGAGACGCTGCGGGGCACCTCGACGCGGTGCTTGGTGGAGCAGTTCGCGACGACTCCGAAGCACTTCTCCCGCAGCACCAGCCGGTCGCCGTCCATGGACCAGGTGACCTCCGGGTCCGGGCCGACGGCGACGGTGCCCTGGAACCACCGGGTGACCTCGATCTCGCCCGGGGCGTTCTCGTCCGAGGCGACGATCTCGAGGGCGGACTCGTCGGAGTCGACGGTGAGGGTCCTGCCGGGCAGGTCGAAGGAGCGGTGGTCGGGAGCGTCGTCGTCGGCGGCCGACGCCCCGCAGGCGCTCACGCCCGCGACGATCACCGTGGTGGCCCCGGCGAGGGCGAGGGCGCGTGTCCACGCGGCACGGGAGCCGGAAGCGGAACCGAAGGATCGGGCGGTACGGGTCTTACGGGTCATGACGGTCTCCCCCTGGGACGGACGCCGGCGCTCCCCGGCGTCTTCGAGCGCTCCTCGACCGTACGGACCGGTGGCCCGCGGGGGGATCCGGGCGGCTGGCGGATCCGGGGTGGGGATATCCCCCGGTGCCCCCGGCGGGCGTTTGCCGGACCGCGCCCCGGGCCATGTAGGCTGTCGACTCGACCTGGGCGCGCGGCCCGGGTCCCGGGTGCGTAGCTCAGGGGTAGAGCGCCTGCCTTACAAGCAGGATGTCGGCGGTTCGAAACCGTCCGCGCCCACCGGGACACAGGGCCTCCGGAGTCGCTCCGAGGCCCTTGCCGCCGTCCCGCGCTGCGCCGCCCTACGCGGGCCCCTCCGGAGTCTCGTGGACGTGTTTCAGCCGGGAGCGGGCGTGCACGCGGTCGGCGCCGGTGAGTTCGGCCCAGTAGCGGTGGGTGCTGACGAACACCACGAGCTCGTGCTCCCGTCGCCGGAGCTTCTCCACCTCGGCCTGTTCGTCGGCGGTCCAGCCGGGTGAGGCGGCGCGCTCGACCTTGCGCCAGCCGCTGTCGTCGCTGAACCCGTCGAGGGGTTCGACCGACCAGGGGAGCCGCTTCAGCAGGGCCGACAACTCGGCCCGGACCTGGTGCAGTTCCTCCTGACCGGCGAGGAGGTCACTCGGAAAGTCATAGGTCGCAGCCACGACCTGATGATACGCCTGTTCGATTTTGGGTGGCGAGTTGCGGAGGGGGCGCGTCAGACTGAAGGCATGTGCCGGAGCATCAAGACCCTGCGTCCCCCCGTACAGCCCGAGGAGGCCACGGAAGAGGAGATCCGGGCCGCCGCCCTGCAGTACGTGAGGAAGGTGTCCGGCTTCCGCGCGCCGGCCGCCCACAACCGCGAGGTGTTCGACCGGGCGGTGGAGGCGGTCGCCTCGGCGACGGCCGAGTTGCTGGACGGGCTGGAGGTGCGCGGGGGCGCGGCGCGGCAGGCGGGGGGATAGGCCCATCGGGCCGGGTTGCGGGCAGTCGTGCCGCCGGGGCGGCACGGGTGGGCGCAGCGGCACCCGCGGGCGCCGGGCCGCGCACCACCTTCGCCCGGCCCGGTCGCCCCGGCTTCCGGACTCCGTGCGCAGTCCCGGAGCCCGCAGGGCCTACGGAGCCTCCGAAGGCTGCGGCCGCGGTCGCCGGCGCATCAGATAACCCGCCCCCGCCCCCGCCGCGAACAGCGCGCCCACCGACACCGCCGTGGCCAGCCAGGTCGCGCCCAGCCAGTGGGCGCCGAAGTAGCCGAGGGCCACGCTGTACCCGGCCCAGGACAGCCCCGCCAGAGCGGACCACGGGAGGAAGTCGCGGGCGCGGTGGCGCGCGGCTCCGGCGCCGAGGGAGACCACCGAGCGCCCGGCCGGGGCGAAGCGGGCGAGGACGACCAGGGCGCCGCCGCCCCGGGCGAGTGCCGCACCGAGACGTTCCTGTGCGCTCCTGAGCCGCCGTGACCGGGCCATGGCCCGGTCCAGACGGGCGCCGCCGCGCCAGGCGAGGCGATAGGCCACCAGGTCACCCAGGACGGAGGCGGTGGCGGCGCACAGCGTCAGCACCAGGATGTCGGGCACGTCGGCCGCCGTGCCCGCGGCCGAAGCCGTGGCCGCGGTGATCACCAGTAGCCCGCTGGGCAGGACCGGGAGGAACACGTCGAGCAGGACCGAGAGGGCCACCACCGCATAGATCCACGGGCTGCCGACCAGCGACCCCACACTCTCCACCCGAACTCCCCGTCGCTCCCCCGAGGGCCGCGCCGTGCCGCGCTGACGCGGGAGCGGCAGGAGTGGCAGGAGTGGCCGATGACAGCGATACAGCGTACGCCCGGTGAGTGACGGAAAAGTCACGAGGGGTTCGTGTGCCCGGCATCCCTCGTTCCGCTCTCCTTCCCCGGGGAAAGGGGAGGAGCGCCCTCCCCGTCGTGCGGGGCAGGGCGCCCGTGCGGTTCTGCGGGGGAGGCGGGTCAGACCGTCACCGGGGTCTGCTCCGTCCGTCATGCGTCGTCCGCCGGCGAGCGCCTGGCGGACAGGCGGTCCAGGCCGAAGGCTCCGGAGCCGGTGAACACCAGCAGGGACATGGCCCAGCGGTACAGGGCCGCGCCCTCGCCGTTGTTCTCCATCGGTCACAGGGCCTGGGGCTGGTGGACCTTGAAGTACGCGCAGGCCATCGCGCCGGACGAGACGAACGCGGCGGCGCGGGTGCCGAGGCCGAGCAGGACCGGGGTGCCGCCGACGAGTTCGATCAGGCCCGCGTACCAACCGGGCCAGGCGCCGGTCCCGACGGTGCCGCCGTTGCCGTCCGCGCCGCCGAGCAGGCCGAGCAGGGACGCGGTGCCGTGGCAGGCGAAGAGCAGTCCGACGACGATGCGGAACATGCCCAGGGCACATGGCTGGGCGCTGTTGAGGCGTTCGGTCATGTGGGGGTCTCCTTCGGTCGGGCCGGCCCGGGGGCGGAACCGAGTCGACCACCCGCGTCAGGTGCCCCAACCAATACTTGCAAGTTCAACATCTGGCCGAGGCCTCGCCTCCGCTTGGCTGTTCCGGAGCCCGCTCCCGCCGGTCGTGGCGGCGCCCGCCCTCGTGGTCATGGCCCGCCGGGTGACCGAATCCGCACCACGCCGCACGGCGGGCCCACAGGTTCCGGTTCACCGGCTCAGCCGGGTCTCCATCACGTTCCTGAGCCGTGTCCCGGCCGCATCCTCCTGTGCGTCCTCCAGCCGCAGCACCGCCGAACGCCCCTGCGTCGTCAGCGTCATGAGCTGGTTGCCGAACCAGGGGCCACCCGTCCTGCGCCAGGTGACCGGCGGCGGACGGAGCCGGCCGTGCCGTGCGAACACGCGGCCGAGGAGTCGGGCGGCGCCGCTCCAGCCGAAGCGGAAGCCGAGCTTCATCGACAGCGGAATGGAGTTGTGGACGGGGGAGCAGGTCAGCTGCACCACCCGGGAGTCCGGCCCGGCGCCGCCCGGCCAGCTCGGCTCGGCGACGTAGGCGTGATGGACGTCTCCGGAGAGCACGCACACCGTCGCCGGCGCCTCCGGCCCCGTACCGGTCTCGGCGATCAGCTCCGCCAGTTCGCCGAACGACCCCGGGAAGGCCGCCCAGTGCTCCAGGTCCGCCGCGCGCCGCAGTTTTTCCCCGAGCCGCGCCCAGCGGGTGCCCTTGTCGCCCCGGCACAGCACGGAATTCCAGACCTCGATGTCGTGCACCAGGTGGGGCAGCAGCCAGGGCAGGGACGTGCCGACGAGCAGGTGGTCGTAGGAGCCGCGCCCGTCGAGGGCCTGTTCGCGCAGCCAGTCGGCCTCGGTCCGGTCGAGCATGGAGCGCCGGCCCTCCTCCAGGACGCGGGCCGCGCGGCTGTCCACCATCACCAGGCGCACCCGGCCGAAGTCGCGCCGGTAGCTCCAGCGCACGCCGGCCGCGTCCGCCTCGGCCCGGGAGGCGAAGGCGCGCAGCGCCTCGGTGCCGTCGTCGGCCGCCCGGACGGACGCGTACAGCGGGTCGGCCTCGACCTCGGCGGGGGAGAGGTTGCCCAGGTGCTGGTACACCCAGTACGACATCAGGCCGCTGAGGATCCGCTCCCGCCACCATGACGTGTCCCGCATGTCGGCGACCCAGGAGGCGGAGGTGTTCCAGTCGTCGATCACGTCGTGGTCGTCGAAGATCATGCAGGTGGGCACGGTGGACAGCAGCCAGCGCACCCGCGGGTCGAGCCAGGACTCGTAGTAGAGGTGGGTGTACTCCTCGTAGTCCGCCACCTGGCTGCCCGGCGGGTCGTCCAGGTCACGGCGGGCGGCGAGCCACTCGCGCGTGGCGTCGGAGGTCTCGTCGGCGTACACCTGGTCGCCGAGGAGCAGCAGGACGTCGGGCCGTTCGCCGTCCGGGTCGGCGGCGATGCGTTTCGCCAGGGCGTCCAAGGCGTCGGGGCCCACCGGGTCGGGCTCCCCGGTGGGCGGAGAGGCCCAACGGCAGGAGCCGAACGAGACACGCATACGGCCGTCCGGGCCCGGAGTGGGGATGACGGACGGCGGGAGCGACGGGAAGGGGGCCTCGGCCAGCGGCCACACCCGGGTGTCGTCCAGGAGGACCTCGTACGGGGTGGCCGTCCCCGGTGCGAGACCGGTGACGTGGACGAGCGCGTAGTGGTGGCCCGCGATCCGGAAGGTGCGGGCCGTTCCGCCGGTCCCGTCCGCGCAGCGCACCTCCACGGTGCCCGGGCCGGCGGTCTCGACCCAGAGGGTGGCGGACGATCCGTCGATGTACCTCAGCAGTGGTCCGAGCCGCAGTCCGGCCATGGTGTCCCCTTCCTCCGTCGCCCCGTACGGTACGCAGCGACGGAGGGCGCCGGGGAGGTCCGGGTACCCGGCAGTTCGCCCGGTGATGCGCTCAGCAGCGCGCGAGGTGGTTCTGCAGGGCGGACTTCTCGGCGGAGTCGACCGACAGGCCGTAGTAGTACTTCACCTGGACCCAGGCGCGGACGTAGGTGCAGCGGTAGGCCGTGCGCGACGGCATCCAGGTGGCCGGGTCCTGGTCGCCCTTGGCCTGGTTGACGTTGTCCGTGACGGCGAGGAGCTGCGGGCGGGTCAGGTCGTTGGCGAAGGACTGGCGCCGCGAGGTGGTCCAGGAGCCGGCGCCGGAGTCCCAGGCCTCGGCGAGCGGGACGAGGTGGTCGATGTCGACGTCGGAGGCGGCGGACCAGGTGGCGCCGTCGTACGGGGAGTACCAGCTGCCGCTGGTGGCGGCGCAGGAGGAGTCGGTGACGACGCCCGAGCCGTCGCGCCTGAGGACGGTCTCGCGGGTGTTGCAGGAGCCGGACTGCGTGATCCAGTGCGGGAAGAGGTCGCGGTCGTAGCCGGTGCGGTTCTCGGTGGCGACCGTGAGGGCGGCGAGGTAGCCGCGGGCGGTGGCGGCGCTGACCGGGGTGGGCAGGGCGGCGGAGGCGGGCGGGCCGTTGAACAGGCCGACGGAGGCTATGAGTCCGGTGAACGCCGCGATCATGCTGAGCCGTTGACGCGCGTAGAACTTCGGCATGCGAACTCCCTTGTGGAATGGGGTCGTTGGCGTGCGGGCAGGGAAATGCTCGCCATGCCGCGTTGCCGGGAGGGGGGGATCCGGTGAGAAGTTAGTGTCGCGTTCATGACACATCTGTGGGCCGGGTGCGAGGTCCCCGCGTGCGACGGTCGGCGCGGGCCTCGCGTACCATGGGCGGCGCAGAAGGGGAGTAGCTCTTCGCCGGACCGTCGACATACTGCTCAGCACGCCTGAGCCGGCGCCCGGAGGCCGGCCTGAGGGCCGGTCGGCGAGACCTTCGGCAAGCAGTGCACGCCCGTGCCGTACGGCACGGGCGCCGCGTGTGCTGCCGTGCCGAGGTGTCCCGTGGGAAACGCGCAGCACTCTCGGTGGGGCAGCCCCGACCGATTGAGGAACCGTTGATCAGCCTGACCGTGACGGCCGTCGTCTTCGGCGTCGTCTTCCTCGCCGAACTGCCGGACAAGACCGCCCTCGCCGGCCTCGTCCTCGGCACCCGCTACCGCGCCTCCTACGTCTTCGCCGGTGTCGCCGCCGCCTTCGCGCTGCACGTCGCGCTCGCGGTGGCGGCCGGAAGCGTGCTCACGCTGCTGCCGCAGCAGATCGTGCACGCGATCACGGGCGTGCTCTTCCTGGGCGGCGCGGCGGTGCTGCTGATGAAGAAGGGCGAGGGCGAGGAGGAGGTCCGCAAGCCGGAGAACCAGTCCTTCTGGAAGGTCTCCGGGGCCGGGTTCATGCTGATCCTGATCGCCGAGTTCGGCGATCTGACGCAGATCATGACGGCCAACCTCGCCGCCCGCTACGACGACCCGCTCTCCGTCGGTCTGGGTGCGGTGCTCGCCCTGTGGTCGGTGGCCGGGCTCGGCATCGTCGGCGGGAAGGCGCTGATGAAGCGGGTCCCGCTCAAGCTGATCACGCAGATCGCGGCGCTGCTGATGCTCGGTCTGGGCGTGTGGAGCCTGTGGGAGGCGGTCGCCGGGTGACGCCCCGTGGTACGGGCCCTTCGCGGCGGCGGTGGCGGGGCGAAGCGTCGGTGAACGGTCGGCGAAGGAGGTGGCGGGATGCCGGGTTTGTTTTGTACCGTGGATGAACAAAGTGGCTCCCGTCCGTTTTCCCTGACCGGCGGACGGGGCCGCTCTGTCCCCGGGCACCACCCGAAGCCCTCACCTTTGCGCCTTGGAGCTGCCGATGACGGCCACCGCCGTGCTCACCGCCCGCGCCCTCCTGCTGGACATGGACGGCACCCTCGTCGACTCGAACGCCTCCGTCGAGCGCGTCTGGCGGCGCTGGGCCGACCGGAACGGGCTCGACGGCGACGAGGTCATGAAGGTCGTGCACGGGCGCCAGGGATACGCGTCGATGGCCCTGCTGCTGCCGGACCGCCCGATGGAGCAGAACCACGCCGACAACGCCCGCATGCTCGCCGAGGAGACCGCGGACACCGACGGCGTCGTCGAGATACCGGGCGCCCGCGCGTTCCTCGCCTCCCTGAAGGGACTGCCGCACGCGCTCGTGACCTCCGCCGACGTCGCCCTGTCGACGGCGCGGATGGCCGCCGCCGGGCTGGAGCAGCCCGACGTGCGGGTGACGGCGGAGTCCGTCGGCGCGAGCAAGCCCGACCCCGAGGGCTTCCTGAAGGGCGCGGCGGAACTGGGCGTCGACCCGGCCGACTGCGTGGTCTTCGAGGACTCCGGCGCGGGCGTCGCCGCGGGCCGGGCGGCCGGAATGCGGGTCGTGGGCGTCGGCCCCCGGGCGGGCTTCCACGACCCGGACGTGCTCGTACGGGACCTGACCCGGGTACGGGTGGAGGCCGCGGCCGACGGCGTGATCCGGCTGCACATCACGCAGTAGCCCGCGGGAGCCCTCGGTCCGCACGGCTTCCGGACGCCCGGCGCCGTGGCCGGTCCGCCCGGCTCGCCGTGGCCGCGGTGCGGCCCGGGGCGTGGCGCCCGGCCGGCCGCGGCCTGCTCGGCCGCCGGATCCGGGGACTTCGGGAAGCCCCCGAAGGGTCGGCCGGGCCGGGACGGAGCCCCGGCCCCCGGACCGGAGAGAGCCTCAAGGCTCCTGGGTCTCCGCCTCCAGGCGGGCCCGCGTCTTCGGGCCGTACACGCTCAGTTCGTCCTGGAGGCCCCGGGACCACTGGTAGTTGCGCAGGGCGTCCTCCACGCGGCGGTTGAACCGGCCGTTGACCTCGTCGTTGTAGAGGTACAGCTGGCGCAGGCGCTGCTGGAGTTCCTCCACCTCCGGGCCGTGGTCGCCGCGGCGCAGGACCGGGCCGCCGGTGCCCTCGCCGTCCGCCTCCTCCGCGTCCTCCGCGGAGTCGGACGGCGCCGTGGTCGTCGGGGCCGAGGACGGTTCGGCGGACTTCGAAGGGCTCGCCGAGGCGGTGGACGCCGACGGCGACGGCGAGGCCGACGTGCTCGCGCTCGCCGACGGGGACCCCGACGGGGAGGCGGACGACGTCGGCTCCGCGGAGGACGCGCCGGCCGTCGGCTCCGCGGAGGACGCGGCGGACGACGCGTCCGGGACGCTCGCCCTGATCTCCTCCGGCGCCGCGCCGTCCCGGGACGGCGTCTCGTAGGAGAACACCCCGCTCACCCAACCCGCCGCCCCCACCACGGCGACCACGGCCCCGGCGGCCGCGAACAGCGCCCCGCGCCGGCGTCGGCGCCGGCCCGGCGGGGCCCCGCCGGCACCGGGCGGGACGGCCGCGAGGGGCTGCGTGGCGTCGAACAGATGGAGATCGGTGGCGTTCGGTTGGGTCGTCCCGGGGGCCAGCGGCGTCGGGAGGACGGACGTCGCGTCCGTCGCGCCGGGCACCGCCTCCGGCGGGACGGCGCGCAGGGCCATGGTCTCCTCGGCCGCGCCCGGGGCGCCGGTCTCCTCCGGCGGGCCGGTCTCCTCCGCCGCCCCGTCCGGCGTACCCGGGCCGGTTCCGCCGTCCAGCTCGACGTACGGCCGTATGCGCAGCGGATCGAAGTCCTCCGCGGCGGCGGCCTCCGCCGTACGGGCGTCGCGGAGGGCGTCGGACGCACGCAGGGCGCAGGCGCACGACGGCGTGTTGTCGCTGTTCCTGGGCGCACCGCACTCCGGGCACGGGTGTCCGTTCGGCTGTTCCACGTGTTCGTCCCTCCCCTCGCGAACTCCAGAGATTATGCAGATCTTCTTCACGGCTCCGTTCGCGAGCCCCCGGAATCTGAAGTTCCGGAAGGACTCGGCAGGCCATAACGGGACACACCGATCACGATGGATGGTGGAACCAGGATTCTGTGGAGGTCTTCATGGCCGGGGACGCGCACCGTACGGCACCGCAGGCGAACAAGGCGGGGCCGGCACCCGGTGCCGGACCGACGGCCCGTGACGCCGACGGCCGGGAGCACGTGTCCGGGAACGTCCTGGTCTCGATCGGCGCCCTGCTGCTCGGTCTGCTGCTCGCCGCCCTCGACCAGACCATCGTCGCCACCGCGCTGCCCACCATCGTCAGTGAACTGGGCGGCCTGAAGCACCTGTCCTGGGTGGTCACCGCGTATCTGCTGGCCTCGACCGCCGCGACCCCGCTGTGGGGCAAGCTCGGCGACCAGTACGGGCGCAAGAAGCTCTTCCAGACCGCCATCGTGATCTTCCTGGTGGGCTCCGCGCTGTGCGGCGCAGCGCAGGACATGTCCCAGCTGATCGCGTTCCGTGCGCTCCAGGGCCTGGGCGGCGGCGGGCTGATCGTGCTGTCGATGGCGATCGTCGGCGACCTCGTGCCGCCCCGCGAACGCGGCCGCTACCAGGGTCTGTTCGGGGCGGTGTTCGGCACGACGAGCGTCCTCGGGCCGCTGCTCGGCGGACTGTTCACCGAGCACCTGAGCTGGCGCTGGGTGTTCTACGTCAACCTGCCCGTCGGGGTCGTCGCCCTCGCCGTGATCGCGACGGTGCTGCACATCCCGCGCCGGCGGACCAAGCACGTCATCGACTACCTCGGCACCTTCCTCATCGCCTCCGTCGCCACCTGCCTGGTGCTGGTCGCCTCTCTCGGCGGCATCACCTGGGCGTGGGCCTCGCCGCAGGTCGTCGGGCTCGCGGTGCTCGGCGCGCTCCTCGCGGTGGCCTTCGTGGCGGTGGAGCGGCGGGCCGCCGAACCGGTGCTGCCGCTGAAGCTGTTCCGGGTGCGCACCTTCGCGCTCTCCGCCGTGATCAGCTTCATCATCGGCTTCGCCATGTTCGGCGCGATGACCTATCTGCCGACCTTCCTCCAGGTGGTCCACGGCATCACCCCCACCATGTCCGGCGTGCACATGCTGCCGATGGTGGCCGGCATGCTGCTGTCCTCCACCGGCTCCGGGCAGATCGTCAGCCGCACCGGCCGCTGGAAGGTGTTCCCGATCACCGGCACCGCCGTCACCACCCTCGGACTGCTGCTGCTCCACCAGCTCGACGCGCACAGCTCCACCGCCCTGATGAGCCTGTTCTTCTTCGTCTTCGGCCTCGGACTCGGCCTGGTGATGCAGGTCCTGGTGCTGATCGTGCAGAACGCCGTCCCCTACGAGGACCTCGGCGTCGCCACCTCGGGCGCGACCTTCTTCCGTTCCATCGGCGCCTCGTTCGGCGTCGCCATCTTCGGCACGATCTTCGCGAGCCGTCTCGGCCACGAGCTCACCGACGCCTTCCGGGGGGAGCGGCTCCCGCCCGGCGTCTCCGCCGGCTCCCTGGAGGCCGACCCGCGCGGCATCGCCGGCCTGCCGCCGGCCCTGCGCCCGCCGGCGTTCGACGCGTACGCCACCGCCATCACCGACGTCTTCCTGTACGCCGCACCCGTCGCCCTCCTCGGTTTCGCGCTGGCCTGGTTCCTCAAGGAGGACCGGCTGCGCGCCTCGGTCACCGCGCCCGACGGCACCGAGACGCTCGCCAGCAACCCCGTGGAGCGCTCCTCGTACGACGAGGTGTGCCGCGCGCTGTCGGTGCTCGGCACCCGCGAGGGACGCCGAGAGATCTACCGGAAGATCACCGACCGCGCGGGCTACGACCTGCTGCCCGCGACGAGCTGGCTGCTGCTGCGCATCAGGAAACACGGCTCGGTGGAACCGGCCCGGCTCGCCGAACGCAGCCCGATCCCGCTGAACGTCGCCCTCGAGGCCGCCCGCCAGGCCGAGATCCGGCACCTCGCCGTGCGCCGGGGCCTCGACATGATGCTCACCGACGAGGGGCGCGAGGTGACGGAGCGGCTGGCGCGGGCCCGCGAGGAGTCGCTGGCCGAGCTGCTCGGCGACTGGTGGGGGCCGGACCGGCCGACCGACCTGGTGCGACTGGTGCACGAACTGAACGAGGAGCTGTGCGGCTCCCGGAGCGAACGTCCGCACGACGAGCGCTCCGTGGAGCGGGCCGGCTGACGCGTCCCTCAGCCCAGCTCCTTGGCGAACCAGTGCTCGGCGTACGGGCCGGCGTTGTGCGGTCGGGTCTCCGCGTAGCCGAGCCGGGCGTACAGCGCCCGGGCCTCGACGAGGTCCCCGCGCGTGTCCAGGACCATCCGGGTGGCGCCCGAGGCGCGGGCCGCGTCCTCGGCGGTCCGTACCGGCAGCGCCGCACCGCCCCTGCCGCGCACACCCTCGTACAGGAACACCCGGGTCAGTTCGGCGGGCGCGCCGGCCGGCAGCCGGACGCCCGCGCTGCCGGCCGGCTCACCCGCGTACCGCGCGACCGGCAGCAGGCCCTCCGGCGGCGCGAGATCGGCCCCCGACACGGCGGCGATCTCCCGCTCCAGCTCCTCGGGATCGGTCCGCCGCCCCTCGTGCCGCAGGTACCAGCGGTCGCTGACCTCCGTGTAGTACGCCCGCCACAGCGCGGCGGCGACGGGGGAGTCGTACGGTTCCGGGGCTACGGTCCAGACCATGCCCGCCGTTCTCGGTGGGCCTCCCGGTGGGCGCGCAAGCGGCCGGGCGGTGGCGGACCGTGACGGTCCCGAACCGTTTGTGCGCGGGCCTTCGGGCAACCCGGAGGACGAACCGGCTCGCGAGGAGTGCCGGTTGGGCCGAGAACCCGGAAGGCATTCATGTCCACTGGCCTGATCATTGCGTTGATCGTGATTGTCGCGGTCGCCGTCGTCGCGGCCGTACTGATGTCGCGCGCCCGCGGTCCGCGGAACGGCACCGGTCTGAAGCGGCGCTTCGGACCCGAGTACGACCGTGCCGTCGCCCGGCACGACGGGGACACCAAGGCGGCCGAGCGGGAGCTCGCCGAGCGCGTACAGCGCCACGGCGACCTGCGCGTACGGTCGTTGGAGCCCGTCGAGCGGGAGAGGTACGAGGCGCGCTGGACGGCGGTCCAGGAGCGGTTCGTGGACGCGCCGCGGGACGCGATCGCCGAGGCGGACCGGCTGATCGCCGAGCTCGCCGCCGCGCGGGGCTTCCCCGCCGACGGGCGCTACGAGGACCAGCTCGCCGCGCTGTCCGTGCACCACGCCCACCACGTCGAGGGCTACCGGCGCGTGCACCGGGTGGCGCAGGCCGACGCGCACGACGGTGGCGCGGGCACCGAGGAGATGCGCGAGGCCCTGGTCGAGGCCCGCGCGTTGTTCGAGGAACTGGTGCGGCCGTCCCGGCACGAGGCCGGACACCACCGCACCGGCGCGGAAGCCGGCGGTACGTCCCCGGCCGCCGACCGCGGCCGGCACACGCCGTCGCTGTTCCACCGGCACCAGGCGAAGGAGAGCTGAGCGATGACCGACGCGACCCGACGCCCCGGCGACGTTCCGCCCGTCGAGGGGCACCGCACCACCTCCGGCGTCCGGAGCGACGCCACGGACCCCGGCGTCCGGAGCGACGCCACAGACCCGGACACCCGGGTCTTCGGCACCCGTGAGGAAGCCGGCCGCACCGCCCCGGCCGCCGACGGCAAGAGTCCGCTGGGCGTCGCGCACCCGCAGCCCGGCGACA
This sequence comes from Streptomyces pimonensis, assembly GCF_041380215.1. Lineage (NCBI taxonomy): Bacteria > Bacillati > Actinomycetota > Actinomycetes > Kitasatosporales > Streptomycetaceae > Streptomyces > Streptomyces pimonensis. The sequence continues at coordinate 32,115 of NZ_JAHWZY010000012.1, read as the reverse complement.
CCGCCCCCGTGGGTACCGGTGCGCACCACGACGGTGAACGGACGTCCGTGGGTACCGGTGAACACCGTGACGGCGGCCGGACGTCCGTGGGTACCGGTGCGCACCACGACGGTGAGCGGATGTCCGTGGGTACCGGCACCCACCACGACGGTGAGCGGTCCTCCGGCGCCCGCCTCCTCCGGCTCGACGACACCGACAAGTTCACGGCGCAGTTGCAGCACGCCGTGGCCGGGTTCGTCGACACCCCGCGGGACGCCGTGCAGGAGGCCGACCGCGCACTGCAGGAGCTCACCGAGCGCTTCACGGAGGCGGTGACCGAGCGGTGCCGCACCCTGCGGCGGTCCTGGCAGGCCGGCGGAGCCGACGAGGGCAGGACCGCGGCGGCGACCGACACCGAACAACTGCGGCTCGCCCTGCGGGACTACCGCGAACTGGCGGAACGGCTGCTACACGTCTGAGCCGTCCGGCCCGTCGGCCGCCGCCCGGCGCTCCCGCCACTGCCGTACGACGTCCTCGACGTCGTACGGCTTCTTGCCCAGCGGGGGGCCGGGCGGCGGCTTGAACATCATGTCGCTGATCCTCGCGTTGATCTCCGTGATGATCTTCCGCACGATCCGCTCCGAGGGCGCCGTGAGGGCCGCCTCCAGCGCGTCCTCGGCCTCCTTGCGCAGGGCTAGCGTCGGCGGCAGCACCGAGAAGCCCTCGCGGGCCATCTTCCGCTTGACCCACCACAGTTCGTCGTAGGTGGTCTCGACCTCGTGGGGGAGCGGTTTGCCCACCCCCGCCAACTGCTCGAACTCGCCGCGCGCCTCAGCGTCTCTGATCTGCTTGTCGACCCAGGACTCGAAGTCGACGCCAGGTGGCTTTCGCTCGGTCATGAGGCCATTGTGCCGGACACCGTGCAGCCGGGCGTTTTATCATTCGGCGGCAACGGGGCCGGGCCTCTCCGGTCCGCAGGGACGTCTCGGGGGGAGCCCACGTGCTCGAACTCACCATGGCCGCGGTGTCCGCGGCGGAAGCGGGCGCCACGGTCGGCATGCTCATGGCCGACGCGCCCAGCGAGCCGGGTACCGTGCTGCGGGTGGGCCGGGACAAGTCCCTGTGCCGGCTCTCGACGCCGGCCGACTGGCTGTTCGTCTCGCGTGTCCACCTGGAGTTCCGGTGCGCGCCGGACGGGACCTGGCAGCTGACCTGGCTGCGCGGCTCCCTGCCCGATCCGTCCTCCGAGGTCCGGCTCACCGTCGGCGAGCACGCCCGCCCGGTCACCTACGGCGGCACCGCGGCGCTGCCCCGGGGCGGCAGCGGCGAGGTCGTCGTCCAGGACCGCACCACCCCGCGCAGCGTCAACGTGGGCTTCTACCACGAGGTGTGAGACGCGCGGCCCGCGTCACGCGAGCACCCGGGCCAGCGCGAAGCCGTCGTAGTCCTTGGCGCCGACCGTCTGGAGCGCCGTACTGCTCAGCCGGGGATGGCCGCCGATCAGGTCGAGGGCGGCGCGGGTGCCCAGCACGTCCGGGTCGGTGTTGTCCGGGTCGGCCACCCGGCCGCCGCGCACCACGTTGTCGAGGATGATCAGGCTGCCCGTGCTGGTCAGCCTGAGCGCCCACTCCAGGTAGTGCGGGTTGTTCACCTTGTCGGCGTCGATGAAGACCACGTCGAACGGCGGCGGGTCCTCGTCGGCCAGCCGGGGCAGCGACTCCAGGGCCGCGCCCACGCGCACCTCGACCTGCTTGTCGAGTCCCGCGCGGGCGATGTTGCGGACGGCGACCTCGGCGTGCCAGGGGTCGTGCTCCAGGGAGACCAGCCGTCCGTCGGCGGGGAGGGCGCGGCCCAGCCAGATGGTGCTGTAACCGCCGAGCGTGCCGATCTCCAGGATGTGCCGGGCCCCCTGCATCTGGGCGAGGAGCTGGAGCAGCTTGCCCTGCAGGGGCGAGACGGCGATCGGCGGGAGGCCGGCGGCGTCGCTGTCGCGCAGGGCGGCCGCCAGGGCGTCGTCGGGGGCGTCGGGCAGGAGGCGGCCGGTGAAGTAGTCGTCCACCTCGTGCCAGAGCTGCGACTCGCTCATGCACCTGTACCTTCCGTACGATCGGTCAGTCCGTCCGACCAGTGCCGCTGACGAAGATACGCCGCGCCCCTCTCCCCGTCAGGCGTTCTCCCGGTGTGTTCCGTCCCGGCCTCCGGTGACGGCGCCGAACCCGGCAGCGGGCGGCCCGCCGACTCGGCCATGTGCCACACCGCGAAACCGCCGGTCACGGCCGCCGCCCTCATGCAGTAGGCAGGCATCGTCATGTCGCCGCGCAGCACCCTCTGGCTCGGCCAGACCAGCATCATCCCGGTCCTGCTCGTCCTGCCGGGCTGCTTCGCCGCCCGCGGCCGGCGCGTCGGCGGCGTACTGATCGGCGTCGCCGCCGCCCTCCAGCCCGCCCTCCTCCTCTTCGCGCCGCTGCTGTGGTTCGCCGGCCGCCGCCGGACCGCCGCCGCCACGGGCGCCACCTTCGCCGCGGCCACCGTGCTCGCCCGGGTCGCGATGCCGCACGACTCCCACGCCTGCGTACGGCCGTGGCTGCCGCCGGGCCCGGCGGCGAGCCGTCGGCGCCGGTGGCGGACCGTACTCCGGCCTGACGGGACGAGACCGGGAGCGGGGACGGGCGGGGGCTCTCGTGCTCCTCGGCCCCGGAGGGGCGGGGGCCGTACCTCACGCGGTCACGGCTGCGGTGTCGGTCCGCTGACGTATCGTTCCCGCCACCACGCACCGACTGTGAGGACCAGGAGAATTGACCGGCTCGCCCGCTTTCCCGCTGCCCTTCCACACGTTCCGTTCCACTTCTTCCTGGTCGACCCGTCGGAAAGGATCGCCTCGACATCCGATGTGCCACCGCAGCGACCGTGGTCGGACACCACGACCATGACGCTCGAACAGGCCAAGGACTACCGCGAACAACTCATGCGGGAACGCAAGTTCTTCGTCGACGAACACAACGAGCAGCTCTATGAACGGGAGTTCTCCCTCTGCGAGCACTGAGGACGGAGGGCGAAGGCGGCGGCCCCGGGGATCGTGGGGCCGCCGCCTTCGGTATGGGGGTGGGGCCGTCAGTACCAGTGGTGGGTCTGCCAGAAGGACCAGGCGTCGCAGGCGCTGCCGTAGCGGTCCTTCATGTAGTCCAGTCCCCACTCGATCTGGGTGGCGGGGTTGGTCCTCCAGTCGGCGCCGGCCGAGGCCATCTTGGAGGCGGGCAGGGCCTGCACCAGGCCGTAGGCGCCGCTGGAGGCGTTGGTGGCGGTGTGGTTCCAGCTGCTCTCGTGCTGGACGATGTTCGAGAAGCACTGGAACTCGGCCGGGTCGCCGATCATCTTCTTCGCGGTCACCTGGGCGGAGGAGGCGCTCGCCGTGGTCGCGGCCTGGGCGGGCGCGGCGGCGATCAGGGTGCCGCAGGTGGCGACGGCCAGGGCGGTGCCGGCGAAGGCCTTCTTCGGGGTGGCGACGGTGCGCAGGAGGGAAGCGGCGGACACGGGCGGCCTTTCGGTCGGAAGCAGGGAGGTCGCGTCACGCGGTGCCGGACGCCGTGGGCGGCGGGGCACGCGTCGGCGCCGTGACCCGTGGGGCACGTCGGCGCCTGGCGACCGCTCCACAGAAACAAATTCCGGAATTGTCCGCAAAGGTCCTTATTACTACCGGAGGTCGGAGGGAGTGGTCCGAGGAGAGGGCGGTGCCCTGTGTGCCCCCGGCGCACCGCTACGGCGCCGGTTCGTATGTGAGGCGGGTCATGTGGGGTGGTTCACCGTCCCGGTCGCGGGGTGTGAGCGGGGGGTCGCCCAGGGGCGTCCTCGAACGTGACCGGGGTCTCGAAAGCCGCCCTGCGGGTGGCTCGGCGGAGGGCCTTGAGGAGGGAGGGCCCGCGGTGAGGGTCAGGCGACCTTGATCAGGGCGCGGCCCGGGGCCCGGCCGGGGGGCGCCGCCGGGCGGGAGGCCGCGAAGCGGCCCAGGCCGGCGGGGAGCGGGCCGGTCAGGACGGCCGCCGCCGACGGAAGGGGACGGGGCGGCTGCGGTGAGTGAGGTCGCGCGGAACGCGCACCGCACCACCGCACCCCGGTGCGGGGTGCGGTGGTGCGGGCGGGGCGGGTCAGGACGCCGTGCAGGCGCCGACCTGCGGCGGGGGTGCGGTGCCGCCGTTCACGGTGAAGCCGAAGCTGGTCGAGGCCCCGGCCGCGAGGGAGCCGTTCCAGCTGGACCGTACCGTCATGACGGTGCCGCTGCCGTCCCAGGTGGGTGAGCCGTTCCAGACGGAGACGACCTTCTGCGGGGCGGCCGGGGTGACGTTCACGCTCCAGGCGGTGATCGGCGACCTGCCCGCGGTGATCGTCACCTTGCCGTTGTAGCCGCCGCTCCACCGCTCCGCCGTGGTGTAGGTGGCGGTGCAGGCCGCGTCCGGGTCGCCGGGGCCGCCCGGGCCGCCGCCGGGGGTGCCGCCGAGAGCGCTCAGTACGGCGTCGTACGCGGGCTTCCTGTTGTAGTCGTCGTCGAACAGCAGCGGCGTGCCGCTCGACCGCCACGAGTACTTGTCCGGGATGCCCCACACCGTGATGCCGGTGCAGCGCGTCACCGCGAGGCAGGCCCGTACGACGTTGCCGTAGTCGGTGGCCTGGGCCTGGCCGGAGCCCTCGATGTCCAGCTCGGTGATCTGCACGTCGACCCCGAGGTCGGCGAAGCGCTGGAGGTTGGCCCGGTAGTCGGAGGGGACGGGGGAGTTGGGGTTGAAGTGGGACTGGAAGCCGACGCAGTCGATCGGCACGCCGCGGGACTTGAAGTCCCTGACCATGCTGTAGACGGCGTTGCTCTTCGCGTTGACGCCGTCGGTGTTGTAGTCGTTGTAGCAGAGCCTGGCGGCCGGGTCGGCCGCGCGGGCGGTGCGGAAGGCCTCCTCGATGAAGCCGTCGCCGAGCTTGTCCTGGAAGGGCGAGCTGCGCCGGGCGCCGCTGTTCCCGTCCTGGAACGCCTCGTTGACCACGTCCCAGGAGTGGATCTCGCCCTTGTAGTGGGTCATGACCTGGGTGATGTGGTTGTTCATCGCCGACCGGAGGTCGCTCGCGCCGAGTCCGGAGACCCAGCCCGGAAGCTGGGAGTGCCAGACCAGGGTGTGGCCGCGGACGTCCATGCCCTTGCTCCGGGCGTGGTCCACGATCCGGTCGGCGCGGTCGAAGCCGAAGGAGCCGCGGCTCGGCTCGACGGCGTCCCACTTCATCTCGTTCTCGGGCGTCACCGAGTTGAACTCGCGGTCGAGCGTGGCCGCGTACTGCGCCTCGCCGAGGTGGTTCGCGGCGACGGCGGCACCGAAGTAGCGGCCCTTCTCCGCCGCCGCCGCGCCCAGGGTGTCGGCGGCGTGGGCGGGGGGCTGGGGGAGTGCGGCGAGCGCGGTGACGGTGAGCAGGGCGGTGGTGGTGGCGCCGAGGACGGCGCGCAGCCGGCCGCGTGCGGGGCCGACGCCTCCGGCTCTCGCCTCCGTTCGCTTTATAATCATGCGCATGTCATCCCTTCTCCGGTGGGGTCGCGTGCCGCGGATGGGTGGGATTGCTGCCGTACGGTCGGGCGAAAGTTTCGGACTCGGCTCCGAATTTCTGCGGTGACGATACGGGTCCACGCTGGGGCGGTCAATCATTCGCGCACGAGAGGAGTCGTCGGTGCGGAAAGGGCTGTCGAGGGAAGATCGCCACCGGTGTTCCCGGAAGGGATCCGAAAGTTTCGGCGGTGGTTGTCGGTGACCGTGCAAGGGTGGTCAGGCGTCGTCGGCGCTCCTCGGGGCCGTCAGGTCCATCAGGCGGCACACCGTCTCCATGTCGATCCTGACCTGGGAGATGGAGGCGCGGCCCGAGAGCCAGGCGATCAGGGCCGAGTGCCAGGTGTGCTCGATGACCCGGACGGCCGAGAGCTGTCCGGGCGTGGGGTCGGCGAGCTCCATGGCGTCCAGGATGATCGCCGTGGTCTGCCGGGAGACCTGGTCGACCTCGGGGCTCACGCTGCGGTCCGCGAAGGTCAGGGCGCGCACCATCGCGTCGGCCAGGTGCGGCTCCCGCTGGAGCGCGCGGAAGGCCCGCATCAGGGTCTCCGCGACCCGCTCGGCCGGACTCTCGCCGGCCGGCGGCTCCTTCCGCAGCGTGCCGTGCAGGGTCTCCAGTTGGTCCTGCATGGTGGCGACCAGGAGATGGATCTTGGACGGGAAGTAGCGGTACAGCGTGCCGAGCGCCACCTGCGAGGACTCCGCGACCTCACGCATCTGCACCGCGTCGAAGCCGCCCCGGCCGGCCAGTCGCGCGCACGCCCGCAGGATGCGGCGCCGGCGTGCCTCCTGGCGCTCGGTGAGCGGTGAGGCCGGGGCGGGCGGAGCGGTGCCGGCTCCCGTCGTCGCCGCCCCGCCCGCCCTGTCCGGCGTGGCTGCCCTGGCCTCCTCGTCCCTGTTGGCTTCCGTAGGCATGGGTCCCGTCCGTGACAGTCGGTGAGGGTGGATGATCAGACAGCATGGCATGCCGTCCGCCGTGGCGTGAATCACCTGATCCACTGCTGCCGGTACTCCTACCTGCCGGTAGATTCGGATCCTCCGGACGATCAACTCTGAAACTTGTTCTAGGTGAGCGTTCCGACGTAATGTCGCGGGACAGTGCAGGGAGAAGGGGGCCCAGAGTGACCGCTGAGGCCAGTCAGGCCGGGCCCTCGCAGGAGCCCGCATCCGACGGCTTGCGACCGCTCCGCATCGCACTCCTCACCTACAAGGGAAACCCGTTCTGCGGCGGGCAGGGCGTCTACGTACGCCACCTCTCCCGCGAACTCGCCCGTCTCGGACACCGCGTCGAGGTCATCGGAGCCCAGCCCTACCCCGTGCTCGACGTCCTCGACGGGGCCCACGCCGGACCGACCCTCACCGAACTGCCCAGCCTCGACCTCTACCGCCAGCCGGACCCCTTCCGCACCCCGAAGCGCGACGAGTACCGGGACTGGGTCGACGCGCTCGAGGTCGGCACCATGTGGACCGGTGGCTTCCCCGAGCCGCTGACGTTCTCCCTGCGCGCCCGCCGCCACCTGCGCGCCCGCCGCGGCGACTTCGACGTCGTCCACGACAACCAGACCCTCGGCTACGGCCTGCTCGGCGACCTCGGCGCCCCCCTGGTGACCACCATCCACCACCCCATCACCGTCGACCGCCGACTGGAACTGGAGGCCGCCAGGAACTGGCGGCGGCGGTACTCGGTGCGCCGCTGGTACGCCTTCACCCGGATGCAGAAGCGGGTGGCGCGCCGCCTGCCGTCCGTGCTCACCGTCTCCGGCAGTTCCCGTCAGGAGATCGTCGACGATCTCGGCGTGCGGCAGGACCGCATCCACGTGGTCCACATCGGCGCCGACACCGACCTGTTCGCGCCCGACCCGTCGGTGCCGGTCGTGCCGGGGCGCATCGTGACCACGTCCAGCGCGGACGTGCCGCTGAAGGGGCTGGTCTTCCTCGTCGAGGCGCTGGCCAAGGTGCGGGCGGACCGGCCCGACGCCCATCTCGTCGTGGTCGGCAAGCGGCCCGTGGAGGGGCCCGTCGCGCAGGCCGTGGAGCGGTACGGTCTCGAGGGCGCCGTCGAGTTCGTCAAGGGCATCTCGGACGCCGAACTGGTCGACCTGGTGCGGTCGGCGCAGGTCGCGTGCGTGCCGTCGCTGTACGAGGGGTTCTCGCTGCCGGCCGCCGAGGCCATGGCCACGGGCACCCCGCTGGTCGCCACGACCGGCGGGGCGATTCCCGAGGTGGCCGGCCGCGACGGGGAGACGTGTCTCGCCGTACCGCCCGGCGACGCGGGGGCGCTGGCCGCCGCGCTGACCCGGCTGCTCGGGGACCCGGAGCTGCGCGCCCGGCTCGGGGCGGCCGGCCGGGAACGGGTGCTGCGGAACTTCACCTGGGCGCGTGCGGCCCAGGGCACGGTGGCCCGCTACCGCGAGGCGATGGCCCGCGCGGGCGCCGCCCGCGCGGAGGAACCGGCTCCGAGCCGCCCGGCCCCGACCGCCGCAGCCGTCCTCCCGGACCCGGGCGCCGTACCCGTGATCACAGCCGACACCTCCGACCGCGAAAGCAGGGCCACGTGCTGACCGTCGACTTCTCCCGGTTCCCGCTCGCCCCGGGCGACCGCGTCCTGGACCTCGGCTGCGGGGCCGGCCGGCACGCCTTCGAGTGCTACCGGCGCGGCGCCCGGGTCGTGGCGCTGGACCGGAACGGCGAGGAGATCCGCGAGGTCGCCAAGTGGTTCGCGGCGATGAAGGAGGCCGGGGAGGCGCCCGCCGGGGCCACCGCCACCGCCATGGAGGGCGACGCCCTCGCCCTGCCCTTCCCCGACGAGTCCTTCGACGTCGTCATCGTCTCCGAGGTGATGGAGCACATCCCGGACGACAAGGGCGTCCTCGCCGAAATGGTGCGCGTGCTCAAGCCCGGCGGCCGGATCGCGGTCACCGTCCCGCGCTACGGCCCCGAGAAGGTGTGCTGGACCCTGTCCGACGCCTATCACGAGGTCGAGGGCGGCCACATCCGCATCTACAAGGCGGAGGAGCTCCTCGCCAAGATCCGCGGGGCCGGCCTCAAGCCGTACGGCACCCACCACGCGCACGCGCTGCACTCACCGTACTGGTGGCTGAAGTGCGCGTTCGGCGTGGACAACGACAAGGCGCTGCCGGTGCGGGCCTACCACAAGCTGCTGGTCTGGGACATCATGAAGAAGCCGCTGGCCACCCGGGTCGCCGAGCAGGCGCTGAACCCGCTGATCGGCAAGAGTTTCGTGGCGTACGCGACCAAGCCGCACCTGCCGCGCGCCGAGGCGGACGCCACGTGACGACCCCCCGGACTCCTCGGACGGAACACCTCGTCCTGCCCGGGGTGCTCACGGCCGGTCAGGCCGCCGCGACCGTCGCCGGCATCCTCGCCGTGCAACGGGAGGACGGGGCGATCCCCTGGTTCCGGGGCCACCACCTCGACCCGTGGGACCACGTGGAGGCCGCGATGGCCCTGGACGCGGCAGGCGAACACGCCGCCGCCGAACGGGCCTACCTGTGGCTGGCCCGGCACCAGTTGGCGGACGGCTCCTGGTACGCGGCCTACGCCGACGGCGACCCGCTCGACGTCACCGACCGGGGCCGGGAGACCAACTTCGTCGCCTATGTCGCGGTCGGGGTGTGGCACCACCACCTCGCCACGGGCGACGACACGTTCCTGGACCGCATGTGGCCGGTGGTGTACGCGGCGGTGGAGTTCGTGCTGCGGCTGCAGCAGCCCGGCGGGCAGATCGGCTGGCGGCGCGACGACGACGGCACGCCCACCGCGGACGCGCTGCTCACCGGCTCCTCCTCCGTCCACCACGCGCTGCGCTGCGCGCTCGCCATCGCCGAGCAGCGCGAGGAGCCGCAGCCGGGCTGGGAGTTGGCGGCGGGCGCGCTGCGGCACGCGATCCGGCACCACCCGGAGCGGTTCCTGGACAAGGACCGCTACTCCATGGACTGGTACTACCCGGTGCTCGGCGGCGCGCTCACCGGCGCGGAGGCCAAGGCCCGCATCGAGGAGGGCTGGGAGCGTTTCGTCGTTCCCGGACTCGGGGTGCGCTGCGTGGTGCCCAACCCGTGGGTGACCGGCGGCGAGTCGGCCGAACTCGCGCTGGCTCTCTGGGCGATGGGCGAGTCCGACCGCGCGCTGGAGGTGCTCCAGTCGATCCGGCACCTGCGCGATCCGGAGACCGGCCTGTACTGGACGGGTTACGTCTTCGACGACGACGCGGTCTGGCCGCGCGAGCTGACCACCTGGACCGCCGGCTCCCTGCTGCTGGCGGTCGCCGCCCTCGGCGGCCACGAGGCCACCTGCGCGGTCTTCGGCGGCGACCGCCTGCCCACGGGACTGGCTCCGGACTGCTGCACGCCCGCTTGATCCGGCCGGCGATGGCGTGGCCGATGGACAGGCGGGCGGCGGCGGGTCCGTAGCCGGCGACCACGCGGGCCCAGGCCTCCTCGAACGGCCGTCGTCCGCACGGCGGGGCCGACCTCGCGCAGTGCGTCGGCCGGGGCGGTGAGCCTGCGGTGCTCGGCGAGCATGCCGTCGAACGAGGAGCCGGGCCTCGGGCAGGTCGCGGGCGGCGGCGTGGAGGGCGTCCTCCTCCGCGACCGCGTGCGGGAGCGGCCCCGCTCCCGTGCCGCGCGGCCGCGTCGGGGGCACCTCACCCATGTGACGACCGAGGCGGAGCGCGGCGCGCACGGCGTCGTCCGCGTCGGCCGGTGACGGGTCCCGCCGTACGACGACGGCCCCCCGCCCGGTGGGCGGGAGGCCGTCGTCGAGGAAGGGCCCGGGTCAGCCGCGCTGGATGCCCGAGGTGTCCTGGAGGACGCCGCGGCGGCCGTCCTGGGTCTGGGCGACGAGGGACGGACCGCGCTGCTCGACCGCCAGGTACCAGGTGCCGGGGGTCAGTTCGGCGATCGGCGTGGGCGAGCCGTCCTCCGGGAACAGCGGCCGGGGCACCGGCACGGCGAACCAGAACGGCGAGAAGTCCCCGGCCGGCGCCGGAGCGGGCTGACCCGCCTGCGGCTGGCCCACCTGCTGCTGGCCCGGGAAGGGCTGCTGCGGCTGACCGGGTCGGCCCGGCTGCGGCTGACCGCCGAACGAGGCCTGCTGCGCACCCGGGTAGCCGTAACCACCGGGCGGCTGCGCGCCGTACGGCTGCGGGGCGGCGGGAGGGGCGGCCGGGAGGAGCGCGCCCTTGAGGGCGGGCACCAGCGGGGTGGCGACGGCGGCGACGGCCATGACCAGCGTGGCGACGAGGGCCAGGATCAGACCGATGCCGGCGTCGGGACCGTCACCGGAACCTCCGAAGTTGTCGGCACCGCCGGCCACGTCGAAGATGTTGCCGAGGGCGCTCCAGGCGGCGAACACCGTGAAGGCGACACCGAACTGGCCGAGGTCGAGCCCCGCGACCTTCGGCGGCTGCGGCAGGCCGCGGGCGAGGACGACGAGCGCGGCGCCGATGAGGCCCGCCAGTACCACTCCGAGCACGACCGGCCCGCTGGTCCACAGGCTGGGGAGGTCGAGGCTGTCGGGTGCGCCGTCGACGGAGTAGAGGTCGAGGAACGACGCGATGAACAGCAACACCGCTGCTCCGATCACCACGCCGTCGCCTCGAGTGAGGGAGCGGATGTTCACTTCAGGTCCTTCGTAGGTCGTCTCGTCGTCGGAAGAGGCGTCGCTGTCACCATGTCGCCCGAAGGTTCCGGTGTGAAGCGCGGGGGCGGCCCCTCATCGTACGGACGACACTATCGTCCGCAGGATCGGGCTGTCCGCCCGGATCAGCGCGCTGATCCCTGCCCGCGCAGGAAGCCCACGATTCCCTCGGAGATCCCTTGCGCCGCTCTCTGCCGCCAGGCGCCACTGGTCAACAGCGCCGCGTCCTTGCTATCGCGCATGTTGCCGCACTCGATGAACACCTTGGGAACCGTTGACAGATTGAGACCGCCCAAGTCCTTACGGGTGACGAGACCGGTGCCTCCGCCGACGTAGTTGGAGGGCGCGCTGCCGGTGACGCGGACGAAGTCGCCCGCGATCCGCGTGCCGAGGTCGCCGGACGGCCCGACGATGGCGCGGGTGTCCGCGGCGCCGGCGTGCACGGAGCCGGGGAGGATCACGTGGAAGCCGCGGTTGCCGGTGCCCGAGCCGTCCGCGTGGATCGAGACGACGGCGTCGGCTTCCGCCTCGTTGCCGATCCGGGCCCGCTCGTCCACGCACGGGCCGAACGGCCGGTCCCCGTCCTGGGTCAGCTTCACGGTGGCGCCCTGCTCCTCGAGGAGCGTACGCATCCGGTGGGCGACGTCGAGGGTGAACTCGGCCTCCGTGTAACCGTCGTTGGTGGACGTGCCGGTGGTGTCGCACTCCTTGCGGTTCGTCCCGATGTCCACCTGGCGGTTGATCTCGGTGGTGTGCTTGAAGTTGCCCGGGTTGTGTCCGGGGTCGATGACGACGACCTTGCCCACGAGGGGGCCGCTCGCGACGGCGGAGGCGTCGGGCTTCTCGTCCTCGGAACCCACGGACGGCGCCGGCGACGACGTACGGGACGAGGCGGAGGAGGAGGCGGCGGAAGCAGCGGCGCTCCCCGGTCCCTCGTCGCCCCCGGACCCGCCCACCGAGGCGTACACCGCCCACCCGAGCAGCGCGCCCGGCACCAGCGCGGCGAGTGCCACGGTCAGGGGCCCGCGCCGGGACCTTCGGGGTCGGGGCGGATCGAAACCGGGACCTGTGTACGACACGCAGCCACCCTAGCGGTGTCAGGCGCCCGTGCCGGTACGGCGCAGCACGCGCAGGGAGCCGGTCGCCGAGACCTCGGTGAACGCGCCGGACGCGAGGGCCCGGAGGTGGACGCGGTACGGGGCCTGGCCGGTGAACTCGTCCACCGGGTCGGGGAAGACGTCGTGGATGACGAGCAGGCCGCCCTCGGCGACGTGCGGGGCCCAGCCCTCGTAGTCGGCGGTGGCGTGCTCGTCGGTGTGGCCGCCGTCGACGAAGACGAGGGCGAGCGGGGAGGCCCAGAGGGCGGCGATCAGGGGGGAGCGGCCGACCAGGGCCACCACGTGGTCCTCCAGGCCCGCCCGGTGCAGGGTGCGGCGGAAGGCGGGGAGGGTGTCCATCAGGCCCAGTTCGGGATCGACCGTCTCCGGGTCGTGGTACTCCCAGCCGGGCTGCTGCTCCTCGCTGCCGCGGTGGTGGTCCACGGTGAGCGCGGTGACACCGGCCGCGCGGGCCGCGTCGGCGAGCAGGATCGTGGAGCGGCCGCAGTAGGTGCCGATCTCCAGGAGCGGCAGCCCGAGACGGCCGGCCTCGGTCGCCGCCGCGTACAGGGCCAGCCCCTCGTCCAGGGGCATGAAGCCCTTCGCCGCCTCGAAGGCGGCCAGGATCCCGGGCCGGGGCGCCGTCGGCATGGGGCTTGCCTCTCCCGAGGACGTAGGTGTGTGCACGGACCCATGCTGCCGTACCCCCTGCCGGACCGGCCGGCGGGGGGTACCGCCGGGTGGCAGGGGTCAGGCGGAGACCGTCTCGCCCGGCAGGGACAGGTCCAGGCCGACCGGGCGTCCGTCGCCCTCGTGGCGGACCGGGGAGTCGAGCGGGGCGTGGCCGGCGGCGCGGGCGGCCAGGACGTACGCGCCCCCGGCGGGGACGGCGAGGGCGTAGCCGCCGTCGTCGGCGGAGACGGTGGCGCCGGCCCGGCGGCCGTGGCGGTCGATCAGGGTGACCTCGGCGCGGGCGACGGGGGCGCCGGCGGTGTCCAGGACCCGTCCGCGGAAGCCGCCCAGGGCCGCCTTTGTACGTTCCGGGTTCGCGTCCTCCGCGCTGCTCGCCCGCAGCCGCGGTCGCTGCTCCGACGGACGCCCGGAGGGCAGGAACAGGGCCAGGACCAGGCCGACGGCCACCGCCGCCGTCGCGATCAGGAAGGAGATCCGGAAGCCGTGCGTGGTCGGAATCTCCACCCCGCCCACGGTGTCCGCCGTGTGCGCCAGCACCATGCCGACGACGGCGCTCGACACCGACGTGCCGATGGACCGCATCAGGGTGTTGAGGCCGTTCGCCGCGCCCGTCTCCGAGGCCGGCACCGCGCCGATGATCAGCGCGGGCAGGGAGGAGTAGGCGAGGCCGATGCCCGCGCCGATGACCACCGAGGTGACGACGGTCTGCCAGGCGGCGTCCATCAGGCCGAGGCCGCCGCCGTAGCCGGCCGCGATGATCAGCAGGCCGAGGATGAGGGTGCTCTTCGGGCCGTACCGGGCGGACAGCCGGGCGTAGACGGGGGCCGTGAACATCATCGTCACGCCCAGCGGGGCCACGCACAGGCCCGCGACGACCATCGACTGGCCGAGGCCGTGGTCGGCGGGGAGCTGGAGCAGCTGGGGGAGGACCAGGGAGACGACGAAGAAGGAGACGCCGACCATGATCGACGCGAGGTTGGTGAGCAGGACCTCGCGGCGGGCGGTGGTGCGCAGGTCCACCAGGGGTGCGGGAACGCGCAGCTCCATCAGGCCCCAGAGGAGGAGGACCACGACCGCCGCGGCGAACAGGGTCAGCGTGGTGCCGGAGGTCCAGCCCCAGCCACTGCCCTTGGAGACGGGGAGCAGGAACAGCACCAGCCCGGCGGACAGGCCCAGCGCGCCCGGCAGGTCGAAGGTGCCCCGCGCGCGTACCGGTGATTCCGGTACGACGGTCAGGGTGAGCGCGATCGCGAGGACGCCGAGGCCGGCGGCGCCGAAGTAGAGGGCGTGCCAGTCGGAGTGCTGGGCGACCAGCGCGGCGGCGGGCAGTGCGAGGCCGCCGCCGACGCCTATGGAGGAGCTCATCAGGGCCATCGCCGAGCCCAGCCGTTCGCGGGGCAGCATGTCGCGCATCAGGCCGATCCCGAGCGGGATGGCGCCCATCGCGAAGCCCTGGAGGGTACGACCGGCGATCATCAGCAGCAGGTCACTGGTGAACGCGCTGACCAGCGCGCCGACCACCATCACCGCGAGGCTGGTGACCAGCATGCGCCGCTTGCCGTAGAGGTCGCCGAGGCGGCCCATGATCGGGGTGGCCACGGCGCCGGACAGCAGGGTCGAGGTCAGGACCCAGGTCGCATCGGCGGGGGCGGCGTCCAGCAGGTGCGGCAGGTCCTTGACGACCGGGACCAGCAGGGTCTGCATCACCGCGACGACGATGCCCGCGAAGGCGAGCACCGGGACCACGGCTTTGCCCGCTCTGCCGGAAGGACGGTCGCTCGTCGTCTGCGTCATGAAGGGTGCCTCCGGGGCCGGCCGTGTGCAAGGTACGTGCAGACCGAACCCCGTACACCGAGGCAACTATTCCGATGCTTTGAGCCGCTAACGAATTCTTGACCGTCCCTTTGTGTTGGCGGGCCTCGGCGTCATTCGATTGAAGCGGCAATCAAGAAGTTTTCTTCATTTCTCGCATGTGAGTCTATTTTGGGGTAAAACGGGCACTCCGGATGACGCGAAAGCGACTGCTGGAATCATTGAGACGAGGGAGACAGTAATGCGCAAATTCGTGGGCACCGTCGCCATCGGCGTTCTGCTCGCCATCGCCCCGGCCGGCGCGGCGTTCGGCCAGACCGCCGAGCAGGCGGCCCAGCCGACCACCGCCACGGTCGTACAGGCGCAGGAAGACAACGACGACGGCAGCAACGCCGGGCTGTGGGGCCTGCTCGGCCTGCTGGGACTGGCCGGTCTCATCCCTCGTAAGACCAAGCACGAGCACCGGGACACCGGCGGCGGCCACCGCATGTGACCGCCGGGCCCGTTCCGACGGAGCCTCCCGCCGCCCCCGGCCGACCGGGGGCAGCGGGAGGTCGTGCTCTTCCCCCGGTGCCGTGAGGGCCGGGGAGGCGGCCCCGGGGTGACACGGGTGGGTGAGGGGGACACCTCCCGCTCATGGGTCCCCCGCTCGAGCGGAGCCGGGGCGGGGAGGCGCTCCGCAGGCACCGGGCCGCGCACCCCGCCCCGTCCAGCCCCGACACCGGTGACGGTGCCGGGAGCCCCTGCCCGTCGACGCGGCCACCGCGCCGACCGCCGTGCTCCCGCACCCGCATGATCGCCTGGTCCCGAAGGGCGTCCTGCTCCACCGCCTCGGCGTCGGCGCGGACTTTCCCGCCGCGCGGCGGGAGCCGCCCACCGGGGAGCCGGGCCAGGCCTCTGAACGGGCCGCCCGCGAGGACCGGCCCCCGCTCCACCCCGCCTCCGCCTCTGTTCGACCGCCTCTCCGGCGACTGGAGCCGTCCCCCTGGATCGAGCGGGGCGGGCCCGCCCGGGTCGCACGCCCCGGACGGGCCTGGGTGCACTGGCCCCGGCGTACTCGTCCCCGGGCGGTGGCACGGACCCTGTCCGCGGTCCGGCCCCGGGAGGCCGGTTCCCTCACGACTGAGCCGGGCCCCGGCCGTCGTCGACGACGGCCGGGGCCCGGCTCGGGTGCGTACCGGTGCCTGATGAAATGTCAGGCAGCCGACTCCGCGTACTCGTTCGCCTGCTCCGGCCTGCGGTGCCGGCCGCGCGGGGACGCTTCCGCGTCCCGCGTGGAGACAGGGCCCCGGTGCCTGCCGTGTCCGGCAGGGGCCTGTCCGCTCTGGGCGGACTGCGGCTCGTTCGTGCTGACGTCGTTCATCGGAAGAAACTCACCCCGTAAACATGATCCTTCTTACAGCCGGGCGAGTGTAACCGGCACACCACCCCCCGAATCCAGGTGGCCACGCCGACCGCCGCTACTTCGTTACAAGCCGTCCCAGAGGCGCCTGCTGCAAGGGGA
The DNA here is from genome assembly GCF_041380215.1 of Streptomyces pimonensis. Lineage (NCBI taxonomy): Bacteria > Bacillati > Actinomycetota > Actinomycetes > Kitasatosporales > Streptomycetaceae > Streptomyces > Streptomyces pimonensis. The sequence goes on along the minus strand of NZ_JAHWZY010000012.1, from coordinate 15,799 downwards.
CGGGGCGGGGGGCGACAGGGGGCTCGGGGGTGCCGTGCGCGGGGAGTTCGGCGTGGAAGGGACTCCGGTCGCCGGCCATGTGCCCGGTGCCGGGCTGCAGTCGGCCGTCGGCCACGTGTGCGGTGCGCAGCGGAAGCGGACCGTCGGCGATGCGCACGACATGCGGTGACGACCGGTCGCCGCCGCGCACGGCACAGGGCGGGAGGGGCTCTCCGGCCGCAGGGCCGGCGGCGGTGAATCGGCCTCCGGCCGTGGGTGTGGCGGTGAAGGGGGTGTGGTCCTCATTCGTGGGCCGGGCGGTGGTGGTGAGGGGGCCCACGGTCATGAGGACGGCGTTGGAGGGGGTCTTGTCCCCGGTGGTGGGTGTGGTGGCGAACCGGTTCTGCCCTTCGTTCGTGGGCCGGGCGGTGGTGGTGAGGGGGCCCACGGTCATGAGGACGGCGTTGGAGGGGGTCTTGTCCCCGGTGGTGGGGGTGGCGGCGAACCGGTTCTGCCCTTCGGCCCCAGGCGCGGCAGGGAGAACGAGCCGCCCCTCGGCCATGGGTGCGGCGGCGGCCGGTCTCCGGCCTCCGGCCATGGTCCCCACGGGGGTGGAGAATCCACCGACGGACATGGGGAGGGCCGAGGGCTCGGCGGATGCCCGATGCCCCGGAACCCCCCGGGGATCCACCACCGGACGGACGCCCAGCCCTTCCCGCCGCCGCTCCTGCCAGGGCGCCCTCAGCCCGGCCACCCCGCAGGGCACCGCCCAGGTGGCGTACGGCAGCCGCAGCACCCCGTCCGCGGTCCACAGCCCCGAGCCGGCCAACCACCCCGCGGGCGCCGGAAAGTGGTGCACCTGCCGTTCCGCCGGCCGCCACACCCCGACCCAGCTGCCGAACGCGCCGTCGATGCGCAGCGCCACCGCGCAGCCCTCCGGCGTCAGCATCTGCCCCGGCTGGATCGCGAACGGCGTGACCACGCAGTCCGCCAGCCGCAGGCACTTCGGGAAACGCACCGGCAGCGTGCTGCCCAGCACCCCCCAGCCCAACCGGCCCCGACCGGGCGACGGCGCGTCCGAGCGGATCAGCAGCAGCCCGCTGTCCGGGTCGGCGAGCAGCAGCCGGTCGTCGCTCCCGTCGGCGATCTGCAGCAGCGGGGACATCTCGCCGCCGCGCCCCAGATCCACCACGACCGCCTTGGTGCGCCCGCCGGTCTCCCGGTTCAGCGCCAGCATCCGCCCCTCGCGGTCCAGCCACACCCCGCCCGAACAGCGCCCGGGGACCTCCGCGAGCTGCTCCGGTCCGAACGCGCCGCCTGCCACCAGCCATACCGCCGTGGACCGCCGGCCCACGGCGAGGGCGTACGCCCGCTTCCCGCCCGGCGCGGGCGGCAGCAGCCGCAGCCGGGTGCCCTCCTCCGGACACCCCACCGTGCCCAGCGGCAGTTCACCGGTGCCGGGGCCGGTCGGGTACAGCAGGGAGAAGACGTGCCGTCCGCCGACCGGCCGGTGGATGAGGACCCGTCCGTCGCTCAGGGGCTGCACCTCGGTGCCGGGCTTCTCGGGCTGGTTGCCGGGCAGCGGCACCGCATAGGGCTCGGGGCCGTCCAGGGTCCAGCGCTCCGGGAAGAAGGAGTCGCCGGCGAGGGCGAGGCGTGCGGCGTAGGAGCCGTCGGCGGTGATGGCGCAGCCCGCCCGTCCGGCTTCCTCCTCGTGTCCCGCCGCGGGGTCGATGGCACAGACCGTCATCGTTCGGTCACCTCCGGTGATGAACGTAGGTCGCGCGCGTACGGACGGCGGAGCGGTGGGCCCGCGCTTCACACGTAAGGGTGCTCCAGGAACGATTCGCCTGAGGAAGGAGAGGGGTGTGTGCTCCAGGACGCCGGTACTGACGTGGGGAACAGCCAGGTAGCCTTTCAGATGTGCCCCGTCTGTCTGAAGTCATCGCCGCGCTGGAGAACCTGTGGCCCGCCGAGCGGGCCGAGTCCTGGGACGCGGTCGGCACCGTCGTGGGCGATCCCGACCAGGAGGTCGCGCGGGTCCTGTTCGCCGTCGACCCGGTCCAGGAAGTCGTCGACGAGGCGGTGAAGCGGGGCGCCGACCTGCTGGTCACCCACCACCCGCTCTATCTGCGCGGGACGACCACGGTCGCGGCCTCCACCTTCAAGGGCCGCGTGGTGCACACGCTCATCAGGAACGACATCGCGCTGCACGTCGCCCACACCAACGCCGACACCGCCGACCCGGGAGTCTCCGACGCCCTCGCCGGCGCCCTGGACCTCAGGGTCGTACGGCCCCTCGTGCCGGACGCCACCGATCCCGGGGGCCGCCGGGGACTCGGCCGCGTCTGCGAGCCGGCCCACCCGCTGACCGTCCGCGACCTGGCCGCCCGCGCCGCCGAACGCCTCCCCGTCACCGCGCAGGGCGTCCGCGTCGCCGGCGACCCCGACGCCCTCGTGCGCACGGTCGCCGTCAGCGGCGGCTCCGGCGACAGCCTCTTCGATCACGTACGGGCCGCCGGCGTGGACGCCTTCCTCACCGCGGACCTGCGCCACCACCCGGCCTCCGAGTTCGTCGCGGACCGCGCCCACGGCCCCCTCGCACTGCTCGACGCGGCGCACTGGGCCACCGAGTGGCCCTGGTGCGAGCTGGCCGCAGCCCAGCTCGACGAGATCTCCGACCGCCACGGATGGGGCCTGCGGGTCCACGTCTCGAAGACGGTCACCGACCCCTGGACCGCCCACGCGGCCTCTGCCACCACCGACACATCTGGAGCCCCCAACTGAACGCCGCGCCCGCCGACCAGATCCGACTCCTCGACGTCCAGGACCTCGACGTCCGCCTCCAGCAGCTCGCGCACAAGCGGAGGTCGCTGCCCGAGCACGCCGAGATCGAGTCGCTGAACCGGGACCTCACCCAGCTGCGGGACCTGCTCATCGCCGCGCGGACCGAGGAGAGCGACTGCGCCCGCGAGCAGACCAAGGCCGAGCAGGACGTCGACCAGGTGCGCCAGCGCGCCGCCCGCGACCAGAAGCGCCTCGACTCCGGCGCCGTCTCCTCGCCGAAGGACCTGGAGAACCTCCAGCGCGAGATCGTGTCCCTCGCCAAGCGGCAGGGCGACCTGGAGGACGTCGTCCTGGAGGTCATGGAGCGCCGCGAGTCCGCGCAGGAGCGGGTCGCCGAACTGACCGAGCGGGTCGGCTCCGTGCAGGGGAGGATCGACGACGCCACCGCGCGCCGGGACGCGGCCGTCGAGGAGATCGACGGCGAGGCCGCCTCGGTGACCAAGGAGCGCGAGGTCGTCTCCGCCTCCGTGCCCGCCCCGCTGCTGAGCCTGTACGAGAAGCTGCGCGAGCAGCAGGGCGGCATCGGCGCGGCGAAGCTGTACGCCCGCACCTGCCAGGGCTGCCGCCAGGAGCTCGCCATCACCGAGCTGAACGAGATCCGCTCCGCGGCCCCCGACACGGTGGTGCGCTGTGAGAACTGCCGGCGCATCCTGGTGCGTACGTCCGAGTCGGGGCTGTAGGGGGCGTCGGCGGTGCGGGAGTTCATCGTCGAGGCGGACGGCGGGTCGCGGGGCAACCCGGGACCCGCGGGCTACGGGGCCGTGGTGGGCGACGCGGCGACGGGGGAGACCCTGGTGGAGGCGGCCGAGTACATCGGGGTCGCCACGAACAACGTCGCCGAGTACCGGGGCCTGCTGGCCGGCCTGCGCGCCGCCCACGAGCTGGACCCGGAGGCACGGGTCCACGTCCGGATGGACTCCAAGCTCGTCATCGAGCAGATGACGGGCCGCTGGAAGATCAAGCATCCGGCGATGAGGCCGCTCGCGGCTCAGGCGGCGCTGGTCTTCCCGCCGGAGCGGGTCACCTACGAGTGGATCCCCCGCGCACAGAACAAGCACGCCGACCGGCTGGCCAACGAGGCGATGGACGCGGGCAAGCGGGGCGAGGCGTGGTCGGCGGCGACCTCCCGGGCCGCCCTGGACACCCCACCGGCCCGTCCCGCAGCACCCGGCCCCGCGGGCCCGCCCGGCGACGCGGCGGCGGGCGCGGCCCGCGCCCGGGCGGCACTGGCCTCGGCGACCGGGAGGCCTTCCACCGCCGGGACCGGTACCGGCATCCTTCCCGAGACCGTCGGTGGTGTGGGGACTGCCGGTGGTGCGGGGACCTCTGGCGGTGGGGAGGCCGCCGGTGGTGGGGAGGCCGTCGGTGGTGGGGGGACCCCCGGTGGTGAAGAAACCCCTGGTGGCGAGGAGGCCGTCGGTGGTGTGGGGACCGCTGGTGGTGGGGAGGCCGTCGGTGGTGGGGAGACCGCCGGTGGCGAGGGGACCCCCGGTGGCGAGGAGGCCGCCGCCCTCAAGGCCGACGCCGATGTCCGGGCCGCGCGGGCCGTCGCCACGCCCACCGCCGGCTGGGCGCCCGCCGACCTGGGGCCGCCCGCGACCTTCGTGCTGCTGCGGCACGGTGAGACTCCGCTGACTCCGCAGAAGCGTTTCTCGGGCAGCGGCGGCAGCGACCCCTCCCTCTCCGACGTCGGCCGGGAGCAGGCCGAGAAGGCCGGCGAGTTCCTCGCCCGGCGCGGCACCGTCCAGGCGGTCGTCGCCTCGCCCCTCGCCCGTACCCGTGAGACCGCCGACATCGTCGCCGCCCGGCTCGGTCTCGACGTGACCGTGGAGGACGGGCTGCGCGAGACGGACTTCGGCGCCTGGGAGGGCCTCACCTTCGGCGAGGTCCGCGAACGCCACCCCGACGACCTGAACGCCTGGCTGTCCTCCCCGGACGCCGAACCCACCGGCGGCGGCGAGAGCTTCGCGGCCACCGCGGCCCGGGTCGCCGCCACCCGCGACCGGCTGACCGCCGCGTACCGCGGCCGTACGGTCCTGCTCGTCACCCACGTGACACCGATCAAGACCCTCATACGCCTCGCCCTGGGCGCCCCGCCCGAGGCCCTGTTCCGCATGGAACTGTCGGCGGCCTCCCTCTCCGCCGTGGCGTACTACGCCGACGGCAACGCCAGCGTCCGCCTGTTCAACGACACCTCGCACCTGCGCTGAGCCCCGCCGCCGCGCGGGCCAGCTCCTCGACGCGGTCCCAGTCCCGGGCGGCCACCGCGTCCGCCGGGAGCATCCAGCTCCCGCCCACGCACCCCACGTTGGACAGCGCGAGGTAGTCCGGCGCGGAGTCGGGGCCGATGCCCCCGGTCGGACAGAAGCGGGCCTGCGGCAGCGGACCGGCGAGCGACCTCAGGTACGCCGTGCCGCCCGCCGCCTGCGCCGGGAAGAACTTCATCTCCCGCACCCCCCGCTCAAGCAGCGCCACCACCTCCGAGGCGGTCGACACCCCCGGCAGGAACGGCACCCCGGACGCCCGCATGGCCCCCAGGAGCACGTCCGTCCACCCCGGGCTGACCAGGAAGCGCGCCCCGGCCGCCACCGCCTCGCCCACCTGCACCGGCGTGATCACCGTCCCGGCCCCGACCACGGCCTCGGGCACCTCACCGGCGATCGCCCGGATCGCGTCGAGCGCGGCGGGCGTCCGCAGGGTCACCTCGATCGCGGGCAGCCCGCCGGACGCCAGGGCCCGCGCCAGCGGTACGGCGTCGGTGGCGTCCTCGACGACGACGACGGGCACGACGGGGGCGAGGGCCAGCACGGAGGAGTCCGCGGAGGGCAGGGGAGAGCGCATGACGTCATCCTGCCCACACCGATGCGCACCGCGCAAAGCTCATTGCGGATGCTGCAATCAGTGCACCTCGTCCACCAGCACGTCCAGCGCCCACGCCGCCCCCGCCCCGGTCGGCGCCGCAGCCTCCACCTCGTACCCGAGGTCCCGCAGCGCCTCCACCAGTTCACCGGGGTCCTTCGGTGCGATCCCGGCGGTCAGCAGGCTCCGTACGATCCGCCCCTTGGTCGCCTTGTTGAAGTGGCTGACCACCTTCCGGGTCGGCGCGTGCAGCACCCGCACGGTCGCCGTCCGCGCCGCCACCTCGCCCTTCGGCTTCCAGGCCGCCGCGTACGCCGCCGACCGCAGGTCCAGCACCGGCCCGCCCCCTGCCGCCTCGGGCAGCACCTGTGCCATCGGCGCACGCCAGTGCCGGCTCAGCGCGCCGAGGCCGGGCAGCCTCACGCCCATCGAGAGGCGGTAGGAGGGGATCTCGTCGGTGACCCGCACCGCGCCCCACAGCCCGGAGAAGACCAGCAGGGACGCCGCCGCCCGTCGCCGCGCCGCCGCGTCCAGGGACGCCAGGTCCAGGGCGTCGTACAGCACCCCGGTGTAGATCTCCCCGGCGGGCCGCGTCCCGGAGGTCCGCAGCTCCGCGTTCTTCGCGACCTCGCCCCGCAGCCCCTCGCTCAGCCCGAGCACCTCGCGCGCCTTGTCCTCGTCACCGGTGCACAGGTCCACCAGTTCGGCGAGGGCGGCCTCCCGCGCGGCGGTCAGTCCCGGCAGCGACAGCGACTCGGGCTTCAGCGGGGCGCCGCGGCCGGAAGCGGCCTTGCCTTCGGACGGCGGCAGCAGGACAAGCACACGTACTCCTTCGATCGAGCTCGACGTCAGCGTACGGCGTGCGCCGGCCGGTCCGGTTCGGCGCCGTGGAGGACGGCCGGGCCGAAGCCCGTCCCCGTGAAGCGCCCCGCCGGTTCCAGCGGGAGCACCCCGTGCGGGCGGGGCCGGAAGGACAGCGCGCGGCGCGGGGCGGCGGGGGCCACGGGGTGGTCGCCCACCCACCCGTGCCGGGCCGGCGCCCGCGCCGCCCGTACGCTCCTGCGTGACGATCCGCAGCATGCGGCGGATCACCTCCGCCCGGGCCGGCGGGAAGTCGGCGCAGAAGGCCCGCAGGAGGCCGTCGGCCTCCCCGGCGCCGGTCCCCTCCGGCGCCGGTCCCCTCCGGCACACACACGGCGAGGACGCGGGCGGCCTCCTCCACGCGCGGATCGTCCGGCTCGGCGTCGGCGAGCGCGTCGAGCCTCGCGCTCAGCGCCCGCCCCGCCCACCACCCCGCCGAGCAGCCCCGTCAGCCGCTCCCGCTCCTCCGGCGGCGCCGCGGTCCCGAGGAGCGCGAGCATCTCGCGGTCCTCGACGACCGTGGGGGAGCCGGACAGGTGGGCCGTGTCCCGCGACGCCCGCCGCACCGAGGCCCCGCCCGCGCCCGGTACCATGGTCGGCACGGCAGACGAGCCGGGCGGGCGGCCGCGTGGAGTCCCTCACGGGACTTCCCGAGGAACGTCCGGGCTCCACAGGGCAGGGTGGTGGCTAACGGCCACCCGGGGTGACCCGCGGGACAGTGCCACAGAAAGCAGACCGCCGGGGACCTCGGTCCTCGGTAAGGGTGAAACGGTGGTGTAAGAGACCACCAGCGCCTGAGGTGACTCAGGCGGCTAGGTAAACCCCACCCGGAGCAAGGTCAAGAGGAGACACCTCTTCGCAGGAGGAGGCGTCTCTGCGCGGACGATCGAGGGCTGCCCGCCCGAGTCCGCGGGTGGACCGCACGAGGCCGGCGGCAACGCCGGCCCTAGATGGATGGCCGTCGCCGGCGGGCCCGCGAGGACCCGCCGGAACAGAACCCGGCGTACAGCCCGACTCGTCTGCCGCTCTCCGCGGGCCGTCATCACCGAAACTTCACGATCGACGGCATTCCCCCACCCCGACGGTTCGGCCCCCACGACGGCCGGAGCGTGAAAGGGGTCCGACGCTCGCACAGTTGGCTGAAACCAGGCGGTTCGTGCGAGCGGCGGAGCCGGTGAGATCCCGCAATCGAAGCGATGTGACGTCGCGTCCGTGTGGTTCCTGCCCGTATTCCCGCCCTTCGGCCGGGCTGCTCCGGCGTCGTCCCGCGTACCACAGCGGGACGTACGGGCGACGGGATCACGACGAACTCGTATTGCTGACGATCCGTGCAGCAAGCGGGGCCTCCTCGCACATCTGGGTGATTAGCATGAGCCCTGCGTGGTCGGAAGATCGCCTTCCAGTCGGCTGACCTCCTTCCCGGCCCGCGGCTGCCGTCGTGCCGCCGCTCCTGATTCCCCTGCTCTCACGACCGAGGGACCGCTCCATGCCAGTGCCTGCTTCGCCCAGCCAGCACCAACCGGTGGGGGCGCCGCGCACCTCGTTCGCCGCACGGTCGGCCGTGCTGGTGGCGAGCGCCGCCGCCGGCGGCGCGGCGCTCGCCCTGGCGCCGTCCGGCGCCTCCACGTGGGCCCTGGCCGTGGTGGCGGTCGGCTGGGTGTGCGTGGCCGTCACCATCCTCGTCGACCACCGGCTGGTCCACCGGGCCCGCGGCGCGGCCGCCGAGCGGGAGGCGGAGAACAGCCGTCTCAAGGCGGAGGCGGCCCGGCTGTCGGCCGAGATCTCCCACCTGGCCGGTGTGACGCTGCCCGCCGTGGCCCAGCGGCTGCGGGAGGGCGCGGGCGCGGCCGACGTGCTGGGCAGCGTGCCGCCGCCGTCCGATCCGCAACTGCAGCGGATCACCCACACCTTCGCCGCCACCGTCGAGGAGGACGTGCGGCGGGCGGCCGCCCTGGACGGCGAGTACCGCAGGATGCGGAGCGAGGTGGAGCAGGCGGCGGCCGAGTACGAGCGCTTCGTGAAGGAGACGCTGCCCGCCGCGGTCGCCCGGCTGCGCGAGGGCCGGTCCGCCGACACCGTGCTCGCCGAGACCGACCTGCCCCAGCTGCCGGCGTTGCGCACCCCGGCCGAGACGTTCGTCCGCGAGCTCGCCCACAGCGAGCGGCGTGCCGCCGCGGCGCAGGCCGCCTCCGCCAAGGCGCTCAGCCGCGTCCAGGCCAAGGCCGTGCGGATGCTCGCCGACCTGCGGGAGATGCAGGAGCGGCACGGCGAGGAGGTCTTCGGCGACCTGCTGAAGCTGGACCACAGCACCTCCCAGCTCGGCCTGATGACCGACCGGCTGGCGCTGCTCATGGGCGGCAGGTCCAGCCGCGCCTGGAACAAGCCGATCGTGATGGAGAGCATCCTGCGCGGTGCCGTCGGCCGCATCGCCGCCTACCAGCGGGTGCGCCTGCACTGCTCCACCCGCGCCGCGGTCTCCGGCTTCGCCGCCGAGGGCGTGATGCACCTGCTCGCCGAACTGATGGACAACGCCGCGAACTTCTCCCCGCCCATCGACGAGGTGCACGTATACGTCGAGGACCGCAGTGCCGGCATCGTCGTCACCATCGAGGACAGCGGCCTGAAGATGGCCGACGCGGCGATGCGCCGCGCCGAGGAGGCCGTGGCCGGCCGTGTCACCGACCTCGCCTCGCTGCAGGGCACCCGGCTCGGCCTGGCCGTGGTGGGACGGCTCGCGGCGAAGTACGGCATCAGCGTCAACTACCGCCCCTCCTCCCGTGGCGGCACCGGCGTCGTCGTCCTGCTGCCCCTGGACCTGCTCGCCCAGCAGCGCGACCTGGCCCCGCGCGAGACGGCTTCCCGGCCCGGTGCGACATCCGCCGCGCTCGCGCCCGCCCCGGCCCCGCTGCCCGACACCACCCCCCGCCCCGCGGCACTGCCCCCGGCCACCGGACGCCCCACCGCACGGCCCGAACTGCCCGAACCGGGCCCGCACCGGCGCCCCGACGGCACCACGCCGAACGGCCTGCCGGTCCGGGCCCCCGGCCGCACCATGGCCGAGGCGGAGCGCGAACGCGAACAGCGCCAGTCGGCGTCCGCCCAGGCCGGTGACACGGCGTCGACGCGGCGCCCGGCACGCGACGCGGGCTCGCGGTTCGGCGCCTTCCACCGCGCACGGCAGTCCGGAAACGGCACCGCCGGACCGGCCGCCCGGCCCGGCTCGGAGCCGCCCGCCACTCCGTAGACCCACCCCTTCCCGTACGGGCGTCGGTCCCCTCCCCGTACGGGATCCGGGGCGACGGCGCCCCTTCCCGCTCGAGCTCGTGAGATAGGAGGAACGGGCCGGTGACCGGTCAGCCGGACACCACCGTCCCATCACCCACCATGCAGACCACCGACAACAGCCTCACCTGGCTCCTCCAGGGCCTCTTGGAACAGACCCCCGGAGCACGTCACGCCCTGGTCCTGTCCCGGGACGGCCTGAAGCTCTGCTGGAGCGAGCACCTGACGCTCGACCGGGCCGACCAGCTGTCGGCGATCTGCTCCGGCATCCAGGCCCTCGCCCAAGGGGCCTCCATGGAGTTCGGCGACGGCACCGGCGGCGTCCGGCAGTCGATGACCGAGTTCCACGGCGGCCTGCTGTTCATCGTGGAGGCCGGCGAGGGGGCGCACCTCGCCGTCGTCGCCGGGGAGGACGCCGATCCCGGAGTGATCGGCCACCAGATGACGGAGCTGGTCGAGCAGCTCGGCGAGCACCTGCGGGCCGAACCGCGGGACCAGGCCAGGGGGAGCGGCACGTCGTGATGCGCAAACCCGTCGACACGGGTGATCCGGACCGGCTCTACACCGTCACCGGTGGACGCAGCCGTGCCGACGAGTCCTTCGACCTGGTCACCCTCATCGTCAGCGAGAGCGGGCCGGTGCCGGGGATGCAGTCGGAGCACGCCCGGATCCTGGAACTGTGCCGGCACCCCACCGCCGTCGTCGAGATCGCCGCGGAACTCGGGCTGCCGGTCATGGTGGTGCGGATCCTGCTCGGCGACCTGCTGGACACGGGCCGCATCACCGCCCGCCATCCACGTGCGGCGCCGTCCGTCGCCTCCCTGCCTGATTCCGCCCTACTCCAAGAGGTGCTCCATGGGCTCCGCAACCTCTGAGCCGCCCTCCCACCGCACACCGTTGAACGACGCCGCGGAGACCGGTCTGAAGATCGTCGTCGTGGGCGGGTTCGGCGTCGGCAAGACGACCCTGGTCCGCTCCGTGAGCGAGATCCGGCCACTCAACACCGAGGAGGTGATGACCCAGGCCGGCGTGGGCGTCGACGAGACCGGTGCGGTGACGTCGAAGACCACCACGACGGTCGCGTTCGACTTCGGGCGGATCAGCCTCAACGACCGCATGGTGCTGTACCTGTTCGGAGCGCCCGGCCAGGAGCGCTTCTGGTTCCTGTGGGACAGGCTGTTCTCGGGAACGCTGGGCGCCGTGGTCCTCGTGGACACGCGCCGGATGGACGACTCCTGGTACGCGATCGACCGGCTGGAGCACCACCGCACGCCCTTCGTGGTGGCCGTGAACCGGTTCGACGAGGACACCGACCGGTACTCCCTGGACGAGATCCGCCAGGCGCTCGCCCTGCCTGCCCACGTGCCGATGGTCGACTGCGACGCACGGGTCCGGCACTCCGGCAAGAACGTGCTGATCACCCTCGTGAACCACCTCCACGACATGGCCATCGCCGAGGAGGCGACACTGTGACCGACCCAGGCGTCCCCTACGCGCACCCGGAGCCCTCGGAGCCCTCGGAGCCCTCGGAGCCCCCGGCGCCCCCGGGGTGCCCCGCCCACTCGGGTGCGGTGCGCCTGACGGGTCTCGAGTACCAGCAGACGCCGTCGCAGCTCTACCGCGCGCTGCGCCGGGAGCACGGTCCCGTCGCGCCCGTGCTGCTCGACGGCGGCATCCCCGCCTGGCTGGTGCTGGGCTACTCCGAGGTCACGTACGTGACCAGCCACGACGAGTTGTTCGCACGGGACTCGCGGCGCTGGAACCAGTGGGAGAACATCCCGCCGGACTGGCCGCTGCTGCCCTTCGTCGGGTACCAGCCGTCGGTGCTGTTCACCGAGGGCGAGGAGCACCGGCGGCGGTCCGGGGTGATCACCGAGGCGCTGGAGGGGATCGACCAGTTCGAGCTGTCCCACGACTGTCTGCTGATCGCCGACGAACTCATCGCCCGGTTCGCCGGCAGCGGCCAGGCGGAGCTGATGGCCGACTACGCGCACGCCCTGCCGATGCGCACCGTGGTGCAGCTGTGCGGGATGCCGACCTCGGGCGAGGACACCCTCCGGCTCGTCGACGACCTGCAGATCTCCCTGGACGCGGGGGAGGGCGACGACCCGGTGGCGGCGTACGGGCGCGTCGGTGAGCGGCTGCGGCAGCTGGTGAAGGACAAGCGGGCCGCCCCCGGCCCGGACGTCACCTCGCGCATGCTGACGCACCCGGCCGGTCTGACGGACGAGGAGGTCGTCCAGGACCTGATCTCCGTGATCGCGGCGGCGCAGCAGCCGACGGCGAACTGGATCTGCAACACGCTGCGCCTGCTGCTGACGGACGAGCGGTTCGCCGTGAACGTGTCGGGCGGCCGGCTCAGCGTGGGCGAGGCGCTCAACGAGGTGCTGTGGCTGGACACGCCGACGCAGAACTTCATCGGGCGGTGGGCGGTACGGGACGTCCAGCTGGGCGGCCGGCAGATCCGGGCCGGCGACTGCCTGGTGCTGGGGCTGGCCGCGGCCAACACCGATCCGCAGATCTGGCCGGAGGGGCACGTGGGCGCGGAGAACGCCGCGCACCTGTCGTTCAGCAACGGTGAGCACCAATGCCCGTACCCGGCGCCGCTGCTGGCGGACGTGATGGCGCGGACGGCGGTCGAGACGCTGCTGGAGCGGCTGCCCGACCTGGTGCTGGCCGTGGAGCCGGAGGAACTGACCTGGCGGCCGTCGATCTGGATGCGGGGACTGTCGTCGCTTCCGGTGCGGTTCACGCCGGTGGTGCAGTAGCGAGCTCCTCCGGGTCCCCGGCGGGGCCCGGACCACGGCGCTGACCTGCGTGCGGGCCGGGGACCGGGAAGGTGCGGCCGGTGCGGGCCGGTCGGCCCGGGGCCGGCCCGGCCGGGAACGGGTCCGTACGGACCGCGCCCGTACGGACCGCTCGCAGGGGCGTGGGGCTCAGTCCCTCACGGGGGAGAACCGCACCGGCAGGCTCTGCGGTCCGCGGGTGAACACGCCCAGCTCGGCCGGCTCGAACCCGTCGGCGAGACGCACGTCCGGCATGGCGTCGAGGAGCTGGCCGACGCCGATCTCCACCTCCGCCTTGGCCAGCAGCGCGCCGACGCAGAAGTGCCGGCCGAGCGCGAACGCGAGGTGGTCGGCGGCGGCGGAGAAGGCGGTCGTGGTGGTGAGGTCGTCGCGGAAGACGTCGAAGCGGTCGGGATCGCGGTAGCGGCTCTCGTCGCGGTTGGCGGCGCCTATCAGACAGGTGACGGTGGCGCCCGCGGGCACGGTGCCGCCGCTGAGCTCCACCTCCGTCGCCGACTGCCGCATGATCATGTGGACGGGCGGGGTGAACCGCAGGGTCTCGGCCAGGGCGCGCGGGATCAGCGAGCGGTCCGCGCGGACGGCGGCGAGCTGGTCGGGGTGGAGCAGCAGGTTGGCGAAGATGCCGGCGATGGCCTTGTCGGTGGTCTCGCCCCCCGCGGCGAGCAGCAGGCTGCAGAACGCCTTGACGTCCTCGTCGCTCATCCGCACCCCGTCGACCTCGGCGGCGCACAGCACGGACAGCAGGTCGTCGCCCGGGTTCTCGCGGCGCTCCCGGATGATCGGCAGCATGTACTCGGCGAACTCCACCCGGGTCCGCTCTCCGGCCGCCGTCACCTCGGGGTCGCCCGACAGGTTCCCGAGGAAGGCGATGACGGCCGTGTACCAGCGGTGGAAACGGGGGTGGTCGGCCTTGTCCAGGCCCAGCATGTCGGCGATGACGTTGACCGGGAAGCGGGTGGCGTAGTCGGCGACCAGGTCGGCGGAGCCGGTGTGCCGGAAACCGTCGATCAGCTCGCGGGAGTTGCGCTCGATGACCGGCAGGAACTTCCGCTCCAGGTCGCTGCCCCGGAAGGCGGGCGCGACGAGGGCCCGGCGCACGGCGTGCTCCCGCCCGCTGAGCTGCAGGATCGTTTTGCCGTGCACGGGCTCGAGCTGCCAGGCGTAGTTGTCGGTGGTGAACTCGCCGGCCTTGTCCTTGAAGACGCGCTCGACGTCCTCGTAGCGCGAGACGATGTAGCTCTTCGTCGCCTCGTGCCAGATGAGGGGCGCGGCCTCCCGCATCACCCGGTAGGCGGGATAGGGGTCGGCCGCGAACTCGGGCGAGAGGATGTCGGGCACCTGCTGGGCGGTGGACATGGAGCTCCCTGCGATCGTGACTTCGTGTACCGCACAAGGTTATTGATCAACTATCAGTTGCGACAGGGCACCCGGGTGACGGTTGCGCCGGGAGCGACATCGGCCGAAAACCGCCCCTCGGCGTCCGTGCCACCGCCCTCGGGGACATTCACGCTGCCGGGCGTCGCTCTCTTTGACGGCTGGGGAACCGGCGCCCCGGGACGGGCGTCCACTGATGCACGAGATCGCTGGTGGACGCGGGGGAGTTCACGATGACCGGCACGGCCACCCGTTACCTCCACCTTGCCCGGCACGGCGAGGCGTCACCGGACGAGAGCGGGCTGACGGAGGCCGGCCGACGGCAGGCCTCCCTGCTCGGCCGACGCCTCCGGAACGTCCCCCTCGCCGCCGTTCACCACGGTCCCCTGCCGCGGGCGGCGCAGACCGCACGCCTGATCGGCGCCCAGCTGGAGAACGTCCCCCTCCACCTCTCGGACGTCGCCGGCGACTACGTGCCCTACCTGCCGGAGAAGGGCGAGCTACCGGCCGAATCGGCGGACCTCTACGTCCGCTTCCTCATCGGCGTGACCGACGAGGACCGGAAGAACGGAGCCGTGCAGGCCCGCCGGGCGCTGGACCTGTTCACCGGGCCGGTGGAGGGGGAGCAGGACCGGCACGAACTCGTCGTCGCCCACAACTTCCTGGTCGCCTGGCTGGTCCGGGACGCCATGCACGCGCCGAAGTGGCGTTGGCTCGGCCTCGACCACGGTAACGCGGCGCTCACCGTCATCCGCTACGCCCCCGGCCGACCCGCCGCTCTCCTCGTCTCCAACGACATGCGGCACCTGCCCGCCGAGCTGCGCTGGACGGGCTTCGCCTCGGAGCTGCACGTCTGACGAGGTGCGGACGTCGGTGAGCCGTCGCCCGGGGCTCCGTGAGGAACCCCGGGAACAGGACTCGGCGTACAGCCCGACTCGTCTGCCGCTCAGCTCGCGAGCAGGTCGTCCCCCGACGGCCAGATGCGCAGGGCCAGGGAAGCGAGGTAACTCCCGAGCGAGCGGATGCGGTTCTCGTCCCAGCCGTCGGCCCGGTCACCGACGTCGACGGTGGGCGGGGGATTGAGCAGGGTTCCGTGGGTGAGCCGCAGGAGGCTGTGCTTGCCGAGCCACTGCCGTTCGTCCTGCCAGGCCATGTTGCCCAGCGCCGGATTCAGGCGAGCCGTGACCAGGGTCAGGTTGCCCAGCGTGTGCACCAGCTCGTCGCGGTCGGCGCCCTCGAGGGGGTCGTCGTCGAGCGGGGGCCAGTGGTTGCGCCGGCTCTGGGGCATGACGTGCTCGATCGTCAGTTTCGTGCCGACGTGTTCTCCGACCGGGGCGGTGAGTTGTTCGGTGTGGTCGGTGCGCAGCTCGTCCTCCGATGCCTCCAGGAGAACGCGGACCGAGGCCGGCTGGGAGCCCGGTGATACTCCGCCTCCGGGCGAAGTCGAGAGCTGATCAGGCGCCCGGCGCACACGAGAACCCTGCCGTCTGAAAGGATCCGGCAGGGCTCCCACGACCGTACAAGTGTCAGACGTCCCGCTCCGAGGAGGCCAGCCCGACGAACCCCGTCCAGGCGTCACGCGACACCGTGACGACGGGTCCGGCGGCGGCCTTGGAGTCCCGGACGTGCACACCTGCCGTACCGTTCGCGACCTCCACGCATTCGCCGCCCTCGGTTCCGCTGTAGCTGCTCTTGAACCAGGCGAGGCCGGAGGCGACGGTCGAGGACTCAGCGCTCTTCATAGCGATCCCAGCAACCTTTCGATGAACTCCGTTGACTCTCGCGGACTG
>NZ_JAHWZY010000119.1:0-1344 GCF_041380215.1 Streptomyces pimonensis | reverse complement strand
GTCTACGACGGCGGCGAGAGCGACGTCTACACTCCGCAGCTCTGCCTGGACCTCGAAGGACCGCTCGACGGGGAGGAGCTCAGGGCCGCCTGCACGGCACTGCTGGCCCGGCACGCCAACCTGCGGGCCGCGTTCCTCCACGACGTCACGGACACCCCCGTCCAGGTGATCGCCCGCGATCCCGCGCTCCCGTGGCGGACAGCCGATCTGAGCGGCCTGCCCGACACCGAGCAGGCCGCGCAGAGCGACCGGATCGCGGACACGGAGCTCGCCGAGCGCTTCGACCCGGCGCGCCCGCCCCTGCTGCGGGCCGCGCTGCTCCGCCTCGGCGACAAGCGTCACCGGCTGATCCTGACGCACCACCACATCCTGCTGGACGGCTGGTCGGTGCCCCTCCTGGCCCGGGACCTGTTCGCCCTGTACGCGGCCGGGGGGCAGGCGGTCGCACTGCCCCGGGTCACCCCCTACGGCGACTACCTGCGCTGGCTGGCCGCACAGGACCGTGACGAGGCGCACGCCGCCTGGACCCGGGCCCTGGACGGAGTGGACGAGCCCACGCTCGTCGCCCCCGCCGCCCCCGACCGGACCGTGTCGGCCGCGCGCCCCGGACGGGTGCAGCCCGCGCTGCCCGAGGGCCTCGACACCCGCCTCGTCACCTGGGCCAGGTCCCGGGGGCTCACCGTCAACACCGTCCTCCAGGGTGCCTGGGCGCTGCTGCTGTCCCGGCTGACCGGCCGCGACGACGTGGTCTTCGGCACGACGGTCTCCGGCCGGCCACCGGAGGTGCCCGGCATCGAGACCATGGCGGGCCTGTTCATCAACACCCTGCCCGTCAGGGTGCGGCTGGACCAGGACCGGACGCTCGAGGAACTGCTGCGCGCGCTCCAGGGCGAGCAGGCGGAGCTGATGGACCATCAGTACCTGGGTCTGAGCGACATCCACCGCCTGGCCGGACTGCCGCACCTCTTCGACTCGGCCATGGTCTACGAGAACTACCCGGTCGACGAGAAGGCCACGGCCCTCACCGGCACGCCCCTCACCCTCACCCGCGCGGAGACCCGCGAGGCGGCCCACTACCGGCTCATGCTGATGGCCGCGCCGCACGCGCGGGGACTGTCCCTGCGCATCGAGTACGCGCCCGCCGCGTTCGGGGACGAAGAGGTCCGTGTGCTCGCCGACCGGTTCGTCCGGGTGCTGCGGGCGTTCGTGGACGAGCCCCACCGGACCGCCGGTACGGTCGAGGTCCTCACCGCCGAGGAGCGGCGCCGCATCCTCGTCGACTGGAACGACGTCGACGCGGACTCGGTGAGGCCGGCGACGAGTGTCGTCGAGGCGTTCGCGGCG
>NZ_JAHWZY010000118.1:0-1347 GCF_041380215.1 Streptomyces pimonensis | reverse complement strand
GGGGCCTTGTCCCTGCGGAGTGGACACCTGTTCGTATCGTTATGCGGCGAGTGTCAGGGTAGCTGACTGCTGTTCGTAGGCGTTCGGTGCCTGCTGTCCGTTCGCCGAGTGTCGCCGGCGGGTGTTGTAGCGCGTGGCCCAGCGGAAGACGGCCAGGCGGCAGGCCCGGGCCCCGTCGTAGCGGCGGGCGCCACGGAGCGTCTCGCGTTTGAGGGCGGCGTTGAACGACTCGGCGAGTGCGTTGTCCGCGCTCGTACCGACCGCCCCCATGGACTGTCTGACGCCCAACTGCGCGCACAGCTCGGCGAATTGGCAGGAGCTGTACTGGGTTCCGTGATCGCTGTGGAAGACGGCGCCGGCCAGACTGCCGCGGACCCGGGTGGCGGACCGGAGCGCGTCGGCGACCAGCTCGGTGCGCATGTGGTTGGCGATCGACCAGCCCACCAGGCGGCGCGAGAAGCAGTCGATGACGGTGGCGGGATACAGGAAATCGCCGTCGCCCACCGGCAGGTAGGTGATGTCGCCGACGTGCTTGGTGTTCGGCGTGTTCGCGGTGAAGTCGCGCCGCAGCAGGTCCGGTACCGGGGTGGCGGACGGTTCGGGCACGGTGGTGACCTGGCGCTTGCGCAGCCGCAGCCCGGCGATGCCGAACTTCCGCATCACCCGCCCGACGCGCTTGTGGTTCACACGCTCGCCCTCATCGCGCAGCTCGGCGGTGATCCGGGGGCGGCCGTAGGTGCCGTCCCACTCGGCGTGTACGGCCCGGATACGCTCGGCAAGCGCGACATCGGCCCGCTCACGTGCGGCGCGGGCCTCGCGGCCGGCCCGCCACTTGTAGAAGCTGGAGCGGGCGACCTCCAGCACGGCGCACAACCGCTTCACGCCCCAGGCGTGGTGGTGGTCCTCGATGAACTGGAAGCGGTTGGTCACCAGGTCATCTCTTGTGCGAAAAACTTCGTCGCCTTGCGCAGGATGTCACGCTCAGTGGCCAGTTTCTGCACCTCTTTGCGCGCTGTCGCCAGCTCCCGGCGCAGGGCCTCGTTCTCGGCCTGAAGCTCCTGGGCCGTCGGCGGGGAATCCACCGTGCTCTTCTCCGTGCTCGTGCTCGTCGTGCTGCCCCCGTCATGGCGGGCCCGCTCGGCCCGCACCCAGTTACGCAGCGTCTCCCGGCTGATCCCCAGATCTTTACCGATGCCCTCGAAAGTGTGGCTCGGGTCCGACAGGTACAGCGCGACAGCGTCCGCCTTGAACTCGGGCGAGTAGACCTTCATCACCATAAAAGATGCCTCCTACCCGGCCCCTGCCGGGGCCGGGCTCAGAGGTGTCCACCACTCGGGGACAGGTCCC
>NZ_JAHWZY010000117.1:0-1347 GCF_041380215.1 Streptomyces pimonensis | reverse complement strand
CCAGGGTTGATGCGTTCTCAGGCTTCGAGATCGAGTAGTTGGAGGGCGTGGTCGGTTCGTGACCGGTAGTGGTCGGTCGCGGCGGCGATGTTCGTCCAGCCGGCCTGGCGGATGAGGCCGATGGCGAGGTTGCGGAGCGTTGCCATCGCGCGGGGTGCGGTGCCGGTGCGGACGCGGGAAGCATCCTCGGCGAAGGTCACGTCTCTCACATGGTGCAGGGCCTCGACCTGCCAGTGCCCGCGGATCAGTTCGGCGATTCGTTCCGGGGTGGCCTGTTCGGGAGTGAGGCTGGTGACCGCGTAGATCGTCTTGACGGTGGTTTTGTTCGTCGTGCGGTTGGTGCGGCGGCGCTTGACCTCGATGGCCTGCACGGCGTGCGGGAAGAGGAGGCCGGGCTGGACGGTGCAGACCTTGAGCCGGCGGATCTCGCGTCGGCCATGGCCCTGTTCGCAGGTGCGGTGCTGCAGTGGGACCTCGCGCCAGGGCAGATGTCGCAGTTGTCGGCGGAGCTTCTTCCGGTTGCCCTTGACGACCAGGATGTAGTGCCCGCCCCGGGCGATGACGTGCTCGGCATGGCCGGTCTGGGTATGCATCGCGTCGGCGGTGATGACACATCCTCGCAGGTCGAGCCGTTCCAACAGCGGGGTGAAGGCGGGGATTTCATTACTCTTCGCGGCGATCTGCCGCTGGGAGACCACGGCCTGGCCCTCGTGCAGGACGGCGGCGAGCAGGTGGACGGCCGTCTTCCCGCCGGTGCGGCTGCCGCGTGCGGCCTTGCCGTCGACGGCCACACCCACCAGCTCCACGGCGCCTTCGTCGGCCGGGTCACTCGCGTGCCGGGCCAGCCAGGCGCCCACGGCGTCATCGAGGGCGTCGCCGTCCAGACGTGACAGCAGGCGGCCCAGGGTGGTGGCGCGTGGTGGACGGCGCAGCCCGATCCTCGCCCGCGCCTCGGGAGAGGTATCGATGGCATAGCGGGCGATGCCGGCCAGCGTGGTGGCGCCGCCGAGCACCGCGAGCAGGCACAGGGCGAGCAGTGACCCCAGCCGGTAGCGGCGGCCCCGCACCCGTCGTGGATCGGGAAGCCGGTCCAACACCTCCGACAGCGCGGCAAGTTCGGACAGCTCGGTAGGCAGGTGCAGCAGGTCGGCGTCCTCGCGGTGGCGCTGGAGAACGTCGATCAGGGAGGATGGCACGCGAACGCGACCCCTGTTCGTGATCAAAGGCTTCGAGAACCTTGATCATCAGGGGTCGCGTTCGTCGCATCCAAGTACGGACAAACAGGCCATCAGAGCACGTCCACGCACGAGTTACTCATCTCGCCGCGTGAGAACGCATGCGCCCTGG
>NZ_JAHWZY010000116.1:0-1375 GCF_041380215.1 Streptomyces pimonensis | reverse complement strand
CCAGGGTCTTTGAGAAGTGATCTTGTGTCCGGGTTCGTCAGGTGAGTCCGAGGGCGGTGAGGGGCCGCAGGTGGTCTCGGGCGGTGTGGCGGAGGGCTGCGGCGATGTTGGTGTGGCCGTCCTGGCGATGGGTGCCGATGGCGAGGTTGCGCAGGCCGGCCATGACGCGGGGCAGGTTGCGGGTGCGGACCTTCGAGGCGTCCTCGTGGAAGGTGCGGTCGCGGACATGGTGCAGCTGGTTCTCGATGTGCCAGTGGCCGCGGATCCAGGCCGCGAGTTCGCTGCTTTCGGCCGCTCCGGGCGGCAGGCTCGTGACCAGGTAGATCCGCTCGATCGTCAGCTTGCCCGTGCCCAGGTCACGTCTCCGGCGGACGACTTGGAGGACCTGGCGTGCGTGCGGGTGGTCGAGGTGGGCGAACGAGGCCGTCTTCAGACGGCGGATCTCGTCGCGGTGGTGGCCCCGTCCGCGTTCGTAGTGGTCCAGGCGGATGTCACGCCAGGGCAGGCGGCGGACCTTCTCGTGCAGTCCGGGGTGATTCCTCTTGATCACGGCCAGGTAGTGCGCCCCGCGTTTATGCAGGTAGGTGGCGTGGTCGTGCTGGGTGTGCAGGGCGTCGGCGATGATGACGGCACCGGTCAGGTCGATGCCGTCCAGGAGCGGGGCGAAGGCCGGGATCTCGTTGCTCTTGCCGTCGATCTGTCGTTGGGCGAGGACCTGTCTGCTGTGGGTCATGGCGGCGATCAGGGCGGTGGCCGTCCGCCCGGTGGTGCGGGAGCTGCGGAGTGTCTTGCCGTCGACGGCGATGACCTTTCGTTCCGGGGCCGGGTTCTGGCGTTGCTGGAGGAAGTCGCCGATGGCGCGGTCGAGGGCGGCACCGTCCACGGCGGCCAGGACGAGGCGGATGGTCGTGGCATGAGGCGGGCGGACCAGGCCGGTCAGCGGGTCGGGGCGGAAGCCCAGCAGGGCCAGGACGCGCTGCGGTGCGTCGGCGACCCACTCGCCGATCGCCGTGACCGAGGCGGCGCCGGCCAGAACAGCGGCGGCCGCAGCGGTGAGCAGGGCCGTCCACGGATACCGGATGCCGCGACGGGCCCGTGGATCAGGCACCGTGGCCAGATAACTCCGCAGGTCAGTAGCTGTCTCCAGCAGGGCTGGGCCGGAGGCGTCCCCCAGTTGCCGAAGGCATGACGGCATGCGGGAAGATGGGTGCGCAGGCATGGACTCGCTCGGTGCTCATACGGACTCGACACCCACATGATCACCAACGGCCATGCCTGTTCTGCATCCAGGGGCGCTCCGACAGAAATCGACAAGCCGTCACATCCGGCACTCAGCAGGCGAACCGCCCACCTCGGCACTTCCCAAAGACCCTGC
>NZ_JAHWZY010000115.1:0-1376 GCF_041380215.1 Streptomyces pimonensis | reverse complement strand
GGGTGTGTCCAGTAGACGGCTGATCCAGTTTTTGTAGGGGTCAGTTGGCGGCCGGGGTGAGCCGGCCTTCGAAGGCGATCTGGAAGGCGTTCAGGGGCGCCTTCCAGCGCATGGTCCACCGCTTTCGGCCCTTGCCGGTCGGGTCCAGCGACATGAGGGCCATGTAGACGCACTTCATGGCCGCGGCCTCGTTAGGGAAGTGTCCGCGGGCGCGTACGGCCTTGCGGATGCGGGCGTTGACGGACTCGATCGCGTTCGTCGAGCAGATGACCTTGCGGATCTCGACGTCGAAGGAGAGGAAGGGAACGAACTCGGCCCAGGCGTTCTCCCAGAGCCGGATGACCGCCGGGTACTTCTTGCCCCAGGATTCCTGGAACTCGCCGAACCGCTCGGTCGCGGCGGCCTCGTTCGGCGCCGTGTAGACGGGCCTGAGCGCCTTGGCGATCTTGTCCCAGTCCTGGCGGGCCGCGTGCCGGAAGCTGTTCCTCAGCAGATGAACGACACAGGTCTGGACAATCGTTCGAGGCCAGACGGTTTCCACCGCCTCGGGCAGACCCTTGAGACCGTCGCAGACCAGCATCAGGACATCCTCAACGCCCCTGTTCTTGAGGTCCGTGAACACGCTCAGCCAGTACTTCGCGCCCTCGCCGCCGTCACCGGCCCAGATCCCCAGGATGTCGCGGTGGCCCTCGGCGGTCACGGCCATGACGACGTAGACCGGACGGTTCGCCACCTGCCCGTCGCGGATCTTGACGTTGATCGCGTCCACGAACAGCACCGGATAGACGCGGTCCAGCGGGCGGTTAGACCATTCCGCCATGCCGTCCATCACCTTGTCGGTGATCGTGGAGATGGTCGCCTTGGACACGCTCGCGCCGTAGACCTCGGCCAGGTGCGCGGAGATCTCGCCGTGCGTCAGCCCCTTCGCCGACAGCGACAGCACCATCTCGTCCACCCCGGACAGGCGCCGCTGCCGCTTCTTGACGATGGCCGGCTCGAACGTTCCGGCCACGTCCCGGGGAACTTTGACCTCGACCGGGCCGACATCGGTCAGCACCGTCTTCGCACGCGTCCCGTTGCGGCTGTTGCCGCTGCCCCGGCCCTCGGCGTCGTGCTTCTCGTATCCGAGGTGATCGGTGATCTCGCCCTCCAGGGCGGACTCCAGGACCCGCTTGGTCAGCTGCTGGAGCAGCCCGCCCTCCCCGGTCAGCTGCAGGCCCTCCGACCGGGCCCGATCCACGAGCATCGCAACCAGTTGTTCGTCGCTCGCCGCCACGGCCCCCGCCGCTGGCTCGCTGCCCGGTATCTGCTCGATGGTGGTGTCGCTCATCTGGCGTCTCCTTGATCATCGGATCCGCCGATCATTGAACACTCCC
>NZ_JAHWZY010000114.1:0-1398 GCF_041380215.1 Streptomyces pimonensis | reverse complement strand
CTGACAGCCGTGGTCGGCATGGTGGATGAGCGTGCCGGGGATGACCTCGCGGCTGGCCAGGGCGTACTCCAGCGTGGTCAGTACCAGGTCGGCATCAGCGCGGGCGGAGGTCTCCCAGGCCACGACCCGGCGGGAGAAGGCGTCGCGGATCGCCGACAGCCACAGCGGGCCCTCGCCGGTGGGGATCATCGTGAGGTCGGTGACCCACAGCCGGTTCGGCTCGCTCGTGGTGAAGTCGCGCTGCACCAGGTCCGGGGCAAGGTCGGCGTCCGGGTCGCGGCGGGTGAAGCCCCTGCCCGTGCGACGTGGGCTGATGCCGGCCAGACCGGCTTCCCGCATCAGCCGCTCGACTCTTTTGCGGCCGACGTGGACGCCTTCACGCTTGAGGACGGCGTGCACGCGGGGTGAGCCGTAGATCCCGCCGGAGTCGGTGTGGACCTGCCGGATCCGCCCGGTCAGCTCGATGTCCCGGCGACGCCGTTCACACGGCTGCTTCTCGACCTGGCGCCAGCGGTAGTAGGTGGAGGAGGGGATGTTCAGTTCCCGGAGTACGGGCTCGACCCCCAGGTGCGGGTGCTCGTCGATGAGCGCTCTCACCTGGGCCGGGTCGGGTCGAGCTGCGCGGCGAAAAAAGCCGAGGCCGTCCGTAGGACCTCATTCGCCCGGCGCAGCTCGCGCACTTCGCGCCGCAGCTGGGCCAGCTCTGCCTTCTCCTCGCTGGTGAGCAGGTCGTCCCGCTCGCCGGCGTCGGCCTCGGCCTGCCGGATCCAGCCGCGCAGGGCCTCGTGGTGCACGCCGAGCTCCTCGGCCATACGGCGGATGACGGGCTTCGGCTCCGACGTGCGGTACATCCGCACCGCGCGTTCACGCAACTCCAGCGGGTATTTCCTGGGGGCAGGCACCGTCAGATCTCCTCTCACGAGATTCATCTGACCTGCTGTCGCCCCTCCTCGCATCTCGGGGGAACCTCAGTCATGATGGTGATCGCCGCCCAGGTGATCAGTGATTCCGAGTGCTGGATGAGCCGTTCGTAGTCGCGTGCGTGCCGGCAAGCGTGCATGATCCAGGCGAGGGAGCGTTCGACGACCCAGCGGCAGGACGACGAACCCGCTGGCGTCCTTCGGCCGACTGACTGTCTTCAAGGTCAGGCCCAGCCGGGACTTCGACCAGGTCACGAGCTGTCCGGCGTAGGCGGAGTCGTCATCCCGCCGAGCGCGACCGGGCAGCCCACGCGGCAGCAGCCGCGGGATCTTTCTGCACCCATCCGATTCACCCGGATCATCCAGAACATTCCATTCGAGGCAATGGCCATTGCCTCCCGACATGCCCTTTGGCAGCAACAACTCGCAATGGGCGAGAGAACTGGCGGTCGCCATAGAGTGGGTCTGTACGGTGAAC
>NZ_JAHWZY010000113.1:0-1400 GCF_041380215.1 Streptomyces pimonensis | reverse complement strand
GTCCGCCTCCGGTGTGTTCGGCGGTCCGGGCCAGGGCAACTACGCGGCGGCGAACACCTTCCTGGACGCCCTCGCCGAGCACCGCCGGGCCACCGGTCTGCCCGCCAGGTCACTGGCGTGGGGCCTGTGGGCGGACGCGGGCGGCATGGCGGGCCGGCTCGACGACTCCGACGTGCAACGGATGAGCCGGGGCGGCCTGATACCCCTGCGTACGGCCGAGGGGCTGGCGCTGTTCGACGCGGCGGGCTCCACCGGACGTGCCGTACTGGCGCCCGTACCTCTCGACCTGCCCGCCCTGCACCAGCAGGCGCGCTCCCACCCCGTGGCCCCCGTCCTGCGCGGCTTGGTACGCGGTACGGCACGCAGGACCGTCGAGCGCGCCGCCGTCGCCGGCACGGAGCTGGCCCGGTCGCTCGCCGAACTGACCGAGGCGGAACGCGAGCGAGTACTGCTGGATCTCGTGCTCGGCCATGTCGCCGTCGTGCTCGGCCACAGCTCGGCAGGGGCCGTCGCACCCGACCGCGCCTTCAGGGAGCTGGGCTTCGACTCGCTCAGCGCGGTCGAGCTGCGCAACCGGCTGGGCGCGGCCACCGAACTGCGCCTGCCCGCGACCCTGGTCTTCGACTACCCGACCCCGGAGGCGGTGGCCGGATACCTCGGCACCGAGCTCGCGGGTACCCCGGTCGTCACGGCGACCCCCCGCGCGGTGGCGGCCGCGATCGACGAGCCGATCGCGATCGTCGGCATGAGCTGCCGCTACCCCGGCGGCGTGAACTCGCCCGAGGACCTGTGGCGCCTGGTACTGAACGGCGTCGACGCCATCGGCGAGTTTCCCGGCAACCGCGGGTGGGATCTGGAGCGGCTGTACCACCCGGACCCCGAGCACCCGGGCACCTCGTACGCCCGCGAAGGCGGCTTCCTGTACGACGCCGACCAGTTCGACCCGGCGTTCTTCGGCATTTCGCCGCGTGAGGCGCTGGCGATGGACCCGCAGCAGCGGCTGCTGCTGGAGACGTCCTGGGAAGCGTTCGAGCGGGCCGGGATCGCGCCGGAGTCGGTGCGGGGCAGCGCGACCGGTGTGTTCACGGGCCTGATGTACCACGACTACGCGGCGCGGCTGCGCTCCGTCCCGGAGGACGTGGAGGGCTACCTGGGCACCGGCGCGTCCGGCAGCGTCGCCTCCGGCCGCGTCGCCTACGTACTGGGGCTGGAGGGCCCCGCGGTGACGGTGGACACGGCGTGCTCCTCGTCGCTGGTCGCCCTGCACATGGCGGTGCAGGCGCTGCGGTCCGGGGAGTGTGAGCTGGCTCTGGCGGGCGGTGTCGCCGTGATGGCCACCGCGAGCACCTTCGTGGACTTCAGCCGTCAGCGGGGTCTGGCCGCCGATGGCCGGTGCAAGT
>NZ_JAHWZY010000112.1:0-1411 GCF_041380215.1 Streptomyces pimonensis | reverse complement strand
CGGTGAGCGGTGTAACTCCCGATCTGGAAGCGACAGTTGATGACTGACGCGGTTGAGTCGGCCTGAAGCGCGGTACCGGTGTTGCCACCAGCCCGTCTCTCCAGGCCGCTCGCCGAACCCGGCGTACCCGTTACCGAGTACCAGGCTCTCCACAGTTGTTGCCGCGGGCTGTTCGTCAGGCGATCGTCCAGGGGGTGGGGATGGTGTCGCCCCGGTAGCGGTACCGCGTGATTGCGGGTGTCCGCGCCGGGTTGACCAGTTCCACTCCGTCCACCGCGATCGGCAGCCAGGACCCGTCAGGTCCCAGGAACCACTTGCGGATGTCCTTCCACGACCAGCGGTGCAGCGTCTTGAACCACATGATCACTCGACGCCAGAGGAAGATCCCCAGCATCCGGAACGTGTGCTTCGCAACGGCATGCCGGAAGTAGTTGGTCCAGCCGTGCACGACCTGATTGAGTCGGATCAGCACGTCTGCGGGATTGGCCTGTGACGTCCTGCGGGTCAGGGCACGGATCTTGTCCTTCACCGAGCGGACGGGCCGGTCGGCGATGAAGAAGTAGACGTACCACTTGTCGGTTCCCCGCTTGCGTTTCCACTGGATGCGGAAACCGAGGAAGTCGAACCCGTCCTCTATGTGCACGATCCGGGTCTTGGCCGGTGACAGCCTCAACCCCAACGGTTGCAGCACGGAGGCCGCTTCGTCCTGGAGCGCGCGGGCGTCGTCGGCCGAGCCGTGCACCAAGATCGCGAAGTCGTCCGCGTAACGGACGATTCGCCAGTTGGGCAGGCCGTGCCGACGACGTTTCCTGCGCGGATACTGGGCATCCATCCGCCCGCCGGGCTTCCAGTCGCGGTGCAGGTGCTCGTCGAGCGCCGACAGCGCGATGTTGAAGATCAGCGGAGAGAGGATGCCACCCTGCGGGGTACCGGTGTGGGTGTCCCTGCGCTGGCCGTCCTCGGTGAGGATGCCCGCCTTGAGGAACGCCTTCACCAGCGCCAGGACGCGCTTGTCCTTGCCCCGTACCCGGACCGCGTCCATGACGGCGCGGTGCGAAACGTTGTCGAAGGCCGCCTCGATGTCCGCGTCCAGCACCCAGCGATATCCCTTGGTGCAGAAACGCTGGATTTCCGCAATTGCGTCCTGGGCCCGCCTCTTGGGCCGGAACCCGTAGGAGACCGGCAGGAAGTCGGCCTCGAAGATGGGCTCCAGTACCAGCTTCAGCGCGGCCTGAACGGTCCGGTCAGCCACCAGGGTCTTTGAGAAGTGATCTTGTGTCCGGGTTTGTCATGCCAGCCCGAGGGCGGTGAGGAGCCGCAGGTGGTCTCGGGCGGTGTGGCGGAGGGCGGCTGCGATATTGATGTGGCCGTCCTGGCGGTGGACGCCGACGGCGAGGTTGCGCAGGCCGGT
>NZ_JAHWZY010000111.1:0-1417 GCF_041380215.1 Streptomyces pimonensis | reverse complement strand
CTGCCCCATTGATAGGTCTCGCCGGTGAGCTCGTCGCGCACCGGTGCCGACTCGTGCCGGTCCAGGCCGAGTTGCGGCATGTCCAACGAGACCGTGGCCTCCTGGGTGTGGTGGGGGTCGAGGTTGGCGACCACCAGAACCGTGTTCGAACCCCGCCGCTTCGAGTACGCGATGACCTCCTCCTTGTCGGCGTGGTGGAAGTGGAGGTCGCGCAGCTGCCGCAGGGCCGGGTTCTCGCGCCGGATGGTGTTGAGCCGGGTGATGAGGGGGGTGATGGTGCGGCCCTCGCGTTCGGCGGTCTCCCAGTCGCGGGGTCTGAGCTGGTACTTCTCGCTGTCGAGGTATTCCTCGCTTCCCTCGCGCAGGGGGGTGTTCTCGCACAGTTCGTAGCCGCTGTAGATGCCCCAGGTGGGGGAGAGGGTGGCGGCCAGGACGGCGCGGACCTCGAAGGCGGGCCGTCCGCCGTGCTGGAGGTAGGCGTGCAGGATGTCGGGGGTGTTGGCGAAGAGGTTGGGCCGCATGTAGGAGGCGGCCTCTCCCGACAGTTCGGTCAGGTACTCGGTCAGTTCCTGTTTGCTGTTGCGCCAGGTGAAGTAGGTGTAGGACTGCTGGAAGCCGATCTGGGCCAGGGTGTGCATCATCGCGGGGCGGGTGAAGGCCTCCGCCAGGAAGATCACGTCGGGGTCGGCGGCGTTGATCTCGCCGATCACCCGTTCCCAGAAGACGACGGGCTTGGTGTGCGGGTTGTCGACCCGGAAGATCCGCACCCCCGCCGCCATCCAGTGGCGCAGGACGCGGCAGGTCTCGGCGACCAGGCCGTCGAGGTCGGCGTCGAAGGCGATGGGGTAGATGTCCTGGTACTTCTTGGGCGGGTTCTCCGCGTGGGCGATGGAGCCGTCGGGGCGGTGGTGGAACCACTCGGGGTGCTTGTGGACCCAGGGGTGGTCGGGGGAGCACTGCAGGGCGAAGTCGAGGGCGACTTCCAGGCCGAGTTCGCCGGCGCGGGCGACGAAGCGGGTGAAGTCCTCCAGGGTGCCCAGGTCCGGGTGGACGGCGTCGTGGCCGCCCTCGGGGGAGCCGATGGCCCAGGGCACGCCGACGTCGTCGGGGCCGGCGTCGAGGGTGTTGTTGGGGCCCTTGCGGTGGGTGGTGCCGATCGGGTGGACGGGCGGGAGGTAGACGACGTCGAAACCCATCGCGGCGATCGCGGGCAGGCGGCGGGCGGCGGTGTCGAAGGTGCCGTGCGGCCGCTGCGGGGTGCCCTCGGAGCGGGGGAAGAACTCGTACCAGGCGCCGTACAGGGCCCGCTCGCGTTCCACCAGCAGCGGCAGCGGGTCGCTGCTGGTGACCAGCTCCCGCAGCGGACACCGGGCCAGCACCGCCTCCACCTCCGGCGTCAACGCCGCCGCCAGCCGGG
>NZ_JAHWZY010000110.1:0-1446 GCF_041380215.1 Streptomyces pimonensis | reverse complement strand
CCAGGGCCCCGGGGAGAATCCCGTTCGCCCGTTTTGATCATGGGATGCCGTGCAGGTTGAGGGCTGCGTCGGGGCGGGTGTGAGCGCGTCGGCCGCTGGCGATGTTGGTCCAGCCGGCCCGATCGAGGGCCATGCGGGTCAGGTCGCGCAAGGCGCTCATGACGGCCGGGGTGTGGTGGCGTCGGACCTGGCTGGCGTCCTCGGCGAAGGTGACGTCTTTGGTCCAGTGGACGGTGTTCTCGATGATCCAGTGGCCGCGGGCCCAGGAAGCGATCTCGGCGGGGGACGCCTGGTGGGCGGGCAGGTCGGTGACTGCGTAGACCGTCTCGGTCTGCCACTTCTTCGCACCGAGGGGCCGGCGTTTGCGGTGGATGCGAACGACCTGGGCCGCGTGCGGGAAGAGCAGGCCGTCCACGGAGACGACCTTCACCTCCCGTACCTCCTCTCGGCCGTGTCCCCTCTCGCGTGAACGGTCAAGAACAGGTGCCTTGCCCCAGGGCAGCTTCCTCAACTGCCCCGCGAGCGTGGGCCGGTTGTTCTTCACCGACAGCAGGTAGTGCGCGTGACGGTCCTCGACGAGGTAGCGGGCGTGGTCCTTCTGCGCGTGCATCGCGTCCACCGTGATCACGGCCTCGTGCAGGTCCGCGTCGTCGATGGTGTCCAGGAGCGGGGCGAACTCAGGAATCTCGTTGGTCTTCGCGCCGATCTCGCGCAGGGCGGCGGTCAGTGCGTCGTCGTGGCGGACGGCGGTCAGGACGAACATCCGGCTGCCGTCGGCGCGGACGGCTCCGCGCAGGCACTTGCCGTCCACGGCGAACGCCCGCCGTCTCAGCCGGACCGGGTCCGGGGCAAGCACGGCGGCTCGGTGGGCACGGCGCTGTTCGCGTTCGGGGACGCCGTCGGGGCTCAGCGGTACGGTGGCGGGCGACGCCAGCGCGGTGAGCCGGGCGAAACCCGCGGCGGTCAGCGCGCCGGGATCCACTTTGGCGAATGCGTCCCGCAAGGTCCTCTCGCCCGGAGCCCGATACCGGCCGGCGAACGGATCGAACGGGCAGCGCAGACGGGCCAGCACCTCCTGATCGCACCGACGGGCCCATTCCGCGATCGCAACCAGGGAGTTGTGCCCGGCCGCCGTCATCGCACACACCCCGATCGCAAGCAGCGTGGCCAGCCGATATCGAACGCCCCGCGGATCACGCGGGTCGGGCACCTTGGCCAGCGCCTGGAGCAGCCCGTCCGCCGCCTCCCCGACCGCACCGGTGGACGGGCAGGGCGACGTGCCCGGGGACACGGACATGAGGGAGGATGGAGCGACGAGCACGGCAGCCTTGCTGATCTGGGAGCGTAGAGAACTCCATGATCCACAAGAGCCGTGCTCGTCTCATCTCCGGGCATCGATGATCAACCGGTCAAACCGGGAGCGACGGGATTCTCCCCGGGGCCCTG